>NZ_JBFUIN010000127.1:0-7987 GCF_056401855.1 Bacillus sp. P4_D3 | reverse complement strand
AAAAAAGCTTATTGCTTCTTAAGAAGCAATAAGCTTTTTTAATGTTTTCTATATAATAAACCAAGGTAGAATTGCCAGTCCAGAAGTTACAATTGCTGTAGCAAATATTAAAAAGATAGCTTGTTTGTTTTGTTTCATGTTACATTCTCCTCTACATATCAATTGCATGCTATACGTTCATGTAATACTCAGCGGGAGATGGATCATCCCCACTGATTAAAGTCTCACTTTATATTTTTAGTATAACGAATGGAAAGGATTGGAACGATTGATAAAGGTGACATGAAGATTACATTGTTGTAATGAAAAAAGCATCTTAATTAATAAGAAGATGCTTTTGAAAAATTATATTAAAATGTTAATTATTTAAGAATAAAACCATATGCTCCTCGTCCCAATATTGGCCATTATGTTTTAAGGACCGTTCTTGCACACCGTAAGTTTGGAAGCCGAGGGACTCATATAATTTTTTTGCAGCAGTGTTATCAGCAACAACATCAAGCATGAGCTGTTCTACATGTAATTTATCGGCATTTTCAATAATCGCTTTAATTAAAGCTCGTCCTGCACCGAGACCACGCGCTTTTGGAGAAACAAAAACGGAGCCGATTTTTGCTTTATGCTCTTGCTTAATAAATGGCTTTGTTTCTAGAGTAGCAATACCGACTAAATCATTATCTTTGAAGACACCTAGAGTATACTTATCCGGATTGCTTAATCGCTTTGCCATAGCAGCGACAGGGTTTTCATGTTTAAGAACATCTTCATAAGAAGAGCTAAAAGCCTCAGGGTTTTTCGTTAAACCTTCCATACAAACTTTCAAATAAATTTCTGCGTCCTCTGTTGTTAATAAGCGAATTTCCATAGTTGTAACCTCCTAGATTGATTCAAATTTAATTCATTAACTTTGTAAGATTAAGTTTAGTTAAATGTATTCTGTGACTATTCTTTCTTAATTTGTAAAAGAATGAAGAGATTATGCTACTATGTTTTTATTTTATTTATGTAATGAAATTATATATTAACTTCATTAACTATTCAAGGATTTAATATATTACATTTTTATAACTAAAATTCCCGCTTTGTAAAGGAGTCATCTTTATCCCACTATTCGTGGGAGTCGGGTTGCCCGTAAAAGCCCGATTGGTTTGGGCTAATAATCAGTGGGGAGGGAAAAACCCTCCACTGATTAAATTTTCACTTTCTTTTACATAGTCAATCGTTTATTTTGTAGCCATCGATTCGTTCTGGATGTGTATAAATATTGCAAGATCCATTTCGAATAAATCCTACTACGGTAATACCTAAATCATGGGCGAGTTGTAGAGCTAGTTTAGTTGGAGCTGATTTAGATAGAACAATTTCGCAACCTATTTTTGAAACCTTTAACAAAATTTCAGATGAGATGCGTCCGCTAAACGCAATGATTTTCCCTTGAACGGATATATTGTTTCGTAAACAATGACCGTATATTTTATCTAGCGCATTATGTCTTCCGATATCCATTCGTGCTAAAAGAATGTTTTTTCGATCACATAGAGCGGTATTATGCACACCACCCGTTTGGCGAAATGTAGTTGAAGATTGTTGTAAGGAAGTCATTAGGTAAAAACATTCTTCCGGAGTAATAGTTATATGTATATCATGTAACTTCTTTGCTTTTGCTGCATCGTTGACGAAAACAAAACCTTGTCTACTTTTCCCGCAACAAGAAGTTACGTACCGTTTATTATATAAAGTTTGATAGAGCGGATTAATTTTTGATGATTTTACATGGACAATTCCGTTTTCTTTTTGGATCCATAATTCTTCAATATCTTTATAAGAAGAAATAATTCCTTCAGAAATTAAAAAACCGATTACCATATCTTCAATGTAATTAGGAGTGCATACAACTGTTACGTATTCTTCGCTATTTAATTTAATTGTAATAGGAGATTCCGTAACAACCTCATCGGTTTGTTTTGAAAATGTACCAGATTGATAGCGTACAATTGTATATGTTTCTTGAATAGGCCCCATATTAAATTCCCCTTTATATATATTTTTCTCCATATTTATCATAAAACATCGAAAAACCAAAAGCATCTACTAATAAGAAGATGGCAGATTATTTTGGTTATTATTGTATATGTACGATATAATAGATTTGTAGAATAGTGACATTTTCAAGCTTTCGTAGTTATACCTTATAACATCTAGAATCGACTTCCAAAGGAAAGTATTTCAACAGGGCGTTTCAAAAATATGTACAGCAACGCATTTTTGAAAACGGATTCAAAAATGTGTTGTACAGTTAGTTGTAAGGAGAGGGGAAACTATGACAGAACAGACAGTCCGTGTAACCGTTGATGGTAAAGAATTTTTTGCATCAGGTGAAAAGACGATACTCCAATTATTTAACGAAAGTAATTTAGAACATCCTCAAATTTGTCATGTACCAGAGGTAGATCCTATTCAAACTTGTGATACATGTATTGTAGAAGTAGATGGAAAGTTAATGCGTGCTTGTTCAACAAAGTTGGAAGATGGCATGCATATTGAGAGGCAATCGGAACGTGCGAAGGAAGCACAAACTGAAGCGATGGATCGAATATTAGAGAATCATTTATTGTACTGTACGGTATGTGATAATAATAATGGTAACTGTAAAGTCCACAATACAGTAGATATGATGGGAATTGAAGAACAGAAATATCCATATGAACCGAAAGTAAGTGCATGCGAAGTGGATACGTCGCATCCATTCTATCGATACGATCCAAATCAATGTATTGCTTGTGGGCAGTGTGTAGAAGTATGCCAAAATTTACAAGTGAATGAAACTTTATCGATTGATTGGAGTTTAGACCGCCCACGTGTTATTTGGGACAATGGTGTGAATATAAATGACTCGTCTTGTGTTAGCTGTGGGCAATGTGTAACAGTTTGTCCTTGTAATGCATTAATGGAAAAAACGATGCTAGGAGAAGCTGGATTTATGACTGGTTTAAAACCAGATGTGCTAAATCCAATGATTGATTTTGTAAAAGATGTAGAGCCTGGATATAGCAGTATTTTAGCAGTTTCAGAAGTAGAGTCCGCGATGCGTAAGACGAAAATTAATAAGACAAAAACAGTGTGTACATTTTGTGGTGTAGGTTGTTCATTTGAAGTATGGACGAAAGATCGTCAAATTTTAAAAGTGCAACCTGTTTCAGATGCACCGGTTAATGGTATTTCCACATGTGTAAAAGGCAAATTTGGATGGGACTTTGTGAACAGTGAAGAGCGTATTACAAAGCCGTTAATTCGCCAAGGGGATATGTTTGTTGAGGCTTCATGGGAAGAGGCTCTTGAAGTTGTTGCATCTAATATGCAACATATTAAATCAGAATATGGTAGCGATGCGTTTGGGTTTATTTCTTCTTCGAAAGTAACAAATGAAGAAAACTATCTTATGCAAAAACTAGCTCGTCAAATATATGGAACAAATAATGTAGATAACTGTTCCCGTTATTGCCAATCTCCAGCAACAGACGGTTTATTTAAAACTGTCGGTATGGGCGGAGATGCTGGAACAGTGAAAGATATTGCTGAGGCAGGTCTTGTTATTATTGTTGGTGCAAATCCAACAGAAGGACATCCTGTACTTGCAACTAGAGTGAAACGTGCTCATAAATTACATGAACAAAAACTAATTGTCGCAGACCTTCGTAAACATGAAATGGCGGAGCGTGCTGATATATTTGTTCACCCGAGTCAAGGGACGGATTATGTATGGCTTGCTGGGATAACGAAATACATTATCAATCAAGATTGGCACGATAAAAAGTTCATAGCTGAAAATGTAAAGAATTTTGATGAATATAGCAAAATGCTAGAGAAATATACGCTTGATTATACTGAGAAGATTACAGGGATTTCTAAAGCTCAGTTAAAAGAAATGGCTCGTATGGTATATGAAGCAGATGGTACTTGTATACTTTGGGGAATGGGTGTAACTCAAAATACAGGAGGAAGTACAACGTCGGCAGCAATTTCAAATTTACTTCTCGTTACAGGTAACTACCGTCGTCCTGGTGCCGGTGCGTATCCGTTACGCGGGCATAATAACGTACAAGGTGCTTGTGATATGGCGACATTACCGAACTGGCTTCCGGGTTACCAAGCAGTTTCAGATGATGTGCATCGTGCGAAATTTGAAAAAGCATACGGTACTACCATTCCGAAAGAACCGGGATTAAATAATATCGCAATGTTACTTGCGGCCGAAGAAGGAAAACTGCGTGGTATGTATGTTATGGGAGAAGAAATGGCTTTAGTAGATTCAAATGCCAACCATGTACAACATATTTTAGCGAATTTAGACTTCCTTGTTGTTCAAGATATGTTCTTATCGAAAACAGCTCGTTTTGCCGATGTTATTTTACCGGCAGCACCAAGCTTAGAAAAGGAAGGAACATTTACAAATACAGAGCGCCGTATTCAAAGATTGTATGAAGTATTGAAGCCACTTGGTGATTCTAAACCAGATTGGTGGATTTTACAAAAAGTAGCTCGTGCACTGGGCGGAGACTGGAATTATGGAAGTCCAAGTGAAATTATGGATGAAATTGYATCGCTTGCCCCGTTATATTCACAAGCAACGTATGACCGTTTAGAAGGCTGGAATAGTTTATGTTGGGGTAGCCATGATGGTAGTGATACACCGTTATTATATGTAGATGGATTTAACTTCCCAGACAAACTAGCACGATTATCACTAGATGAATGGGTTCCGCCAGTTGTAGCACCAGATGAGTATGATTTACTATTAAATAATGGCCGTATACTAGAGCATTTCCATGAAGGAAATATGACGAATAAGTCGGCTGGAATTTTATCTAAAGTGTCTGAAGTATTTGTTGAAATTTCACCTGAACTTGCTAAAGAACGCAATGTGAAAGATGGTGGTCTTGTAGAGTTAGCATCACCATTTGGAACGATTAAAGTACAAGCGCTTGTTACAGATCGTGTAACTGGAAATGAGTTATATTTGCCGATGCATGCGACAGTAAATGAAGAGGCAATCAATATTTTAACAGGAACAGCAACAGACATTTATACGTGTACACCAGCTTATAAACAAACAATGGTGAAACTGCGCGTATTACGTGAAAAAGGAAATCGTCCGTTACCATCTTCAAACCCGAGAGATAAAAAACGTCATCCACAAAATGGTGTTGAAATCGAGCAAAAGTGGCAAAGAAAACAATACGTATCACTTGTGGACCAGAATTAGGGGGCGGAGATCATGGCAAAAGAGATTACTTTAATTAAAAAGAAGATTGTAACAGAAGAAGAAAAAAAACAGCAAGTAACAGATGAACTGTTAAATGATCTAGCTGAAAATAGAGCAGCAGTAGAAGAGACGATGCAGCTATTAGCGCAGTTGCAAAAAGCTGGAATTTTAGATGCAGCAATTAGTTTACTTGCTGCAAAAGAAGATGTTTCCAAAATAGCTGTTGAACAATTGAATCGTGAACCAGTAAAAAACGCACTAAACAATATGATGGGGGCAGGAGAGGCATTATCTTCAGTGGACCCAGAAATAACGAAACAAATAACATCTAGTTTAGTCACTGGATTACAATTTGCAACGGATGAGCTGAAAAACGGAAAGAAAACAAAAGTGATGGATTTCTTTAAGGTATTAAAAGATCCAGATATCAACAGGGCGATTACATTCGGTTTTAGTTTCTTAAAAGCATTTGGACAAGGATTAGAGAAAAAATAGAGTGAGTGAAAAAAAGTGATGGGATTAGCCATCACTTTTTTCATTATATGTATAAGAGTGTTCATGTTAAGCGGAATATATTATTATTAAAAAGATGGATTGGAACTGGAAATGTGGAATCCATCTCAAATACCGTTTTAGAATTTGGAGGAATATATGCAACACCGTAAAAAACTATCTATACCAGGAGTAATGGGACATTCCTTTCAAACAGTTAGATTTGCTTTTTGGAATGTATTAACCTTTCAACTTGTTTATAAATTATTAGCAGCGATTGTATTTGTCCCGCTATTTGGGATCATTTTTAATAAGTTATTGTATTTTGGTGGTTATGCAAATGCAACGAACGATGAATTATTAGCGTTTTTAAAGACACCATACGGCATCTTGGCAATCGTAATTTTGTCATTGTTAGCACTGTTTCTTATTTTTACGGAATTTGCGGTACTTATTATTATTTCGTATTTTGCTCATAAAAGACAAAAGGTGAAATTACGTCCGATTTTATATAAAACGGTAACGTATTTACCTACTCTTTTCACATATTGCTTACCAGGATTTATTTTATATGCTGTCGTATTATTACCTCTTTTAAATATGGGATATGAAACAGCATTAATTCCGCAAATTCAAATTCCTAACTTTATTACAGGAGAACTCTTCAAGACAACGATGGGACAAGTTGGTTATTACACGTTCTTTGCTGTAGTCGCGTATTTGAACCTTCGCTGGATTTTTGTTCTACCTATTGTCGTTTTAGAGCAAAAAACATTTCGCGTGGCAGCACGCAAAAGTGCAGCTTTAGTAAAAGAAAGCTTTTTTAAAGTACTATTCTTTTTAGTAGGTTTTTTCATTTCAATAGGGATTGTGTATATTGTATTTTGGGGAATATATTTATTGTGCCTATGGGGTGTGTATGAATTTACAAACCCGAAAGGAACATTCGCATTGTTAGCTGAATCAACAATGTCTGTATTCCTAACAAGTACATTGTATTTATTTAGCTTTATCGTGACACCATTTTATATTATGGCGATTACGCGATTGTATTTGCAAAAGGTTCCGGTTGAAGATGTTTTACTAGAAGAAGGATTAGACTATTCAAAATCGAAAGCAGATAAATGTTTCTTCCAAAAACATMGTTGGAAATTTATTGGTGTATATATTGTGGGAATTATTACTGCTGGAATGGTCGTTGCCTTCATTGTGACCTTTATTTCAAACACATATAAAGAACCAATTATTATGGCGCACCGTGGATATATATCAAAAGGTGTAGAGAATACGAAAGAAGCAGTGCAAGGTGCCATTGATGCAAAAGCAGACTATGCTGAAATAGATGTCTTGCAAACAAAAGATGGCGAACTAGCAGTCATACATGATTTGAAGTTGAAACGTCTTGCGAATGCGAATGTGCATGTATCAGATTTGACGATGGATGAGCTAAGGGAGCTTACTCTTAGTCAAGATGGGCTCACAGGAGAAATTAGTACATTAGATGAGATTATTAAGCTTTCAAAAAATAAAATAAAACTCAATATAGAAGTGAAGCTTCACGGTAATGAGAAGGACTTCGTAAATAAAGTATTAAAAGCAATTAAAGATAATGACTTTGAGAAACAATGCGTTATTCAAACATTACATTATCCCCTTATTAAAGAGTTTAAGCGTGCAAATCCAGATATAAAAGTAGGATATATACTGTATGCAAGTAGAGCTAACTTAAAGAATGTGAAGGCTGATTTTTATGTAGCAGAAGAATACATGTTAAATAAAAAATTAGTAAAAGAAGCAAGGAAGTTAAATAAGCCAATTTACGTATGGACAGTAAATGATATGGAAAGTTTAAAGGCATATTATAAGTTAAACGTAGATGGTATCATTACCGATTATCCTGAAGACGCACGTGAAACAATTAAGATGTTAAAAGAACAAGAAGCTGAAGAAAGCGATATATTTGATAAAATTACAGAAACGACAGAAGACTTGTTTTCAAAATTATTTATAAGTTACCCAGCTGCTGGCTAAATGCTAGTAGCTGTTTTTTTATGAAAAGAATATATTTCTAAAGTATTGTACAAAGTAATAAGTGTATATGTATACGTAACTACTTAGTTTTTTTACATTGTTACGTTATTGTCAAATAATAAATAATAACTATGCATTTTGAATGGATATAATAGAAATAGAGTGATAGATGATGAAGTGGTACGCAGAACTCAATAGAAT
>NZ_JBFUIN010000126.1:0-8036 GCF_056401855.1 Bacillus sp. P4_D3 | reverse complement strand
GGATTGCCCCTTTCCAAGCCTTTCTCATTTCATCTACATTTGCTGTAAGTAATACTTCATTTTCTTCATTATGAATTGTTACTTCATTTGTATTTGTAACTTCTCCAACTTGAATTGCTTCAACCGCTTTCTCAAATGCTTCTTTATTTTCACGTTTTACAGTTATAACAAAGCGAGATTGTGATTCTGCAAATAATACTGCTGTTGCTTCCCCATCTAATTTCACAGTAGCACCTAAACCGTTAGCACCAATTGCACTTTCAGTAATTGCAACTGCTAAACCACCTTCTGCAACATCATGTGCAGATTGAACAAGTCCAGCTTGAATTGCTGCTAGTAATTGTTTTTGGCGTTTTAATTCTACATCTAGATCGATACTTGGTGATTGACCGAAAATTTTCCCGTAGATCATTTTCTGTAATTCACTTCCGCCAAACTCAGCTTTCGTCTCTCCAATTACATAAACTAAATCGCCAGCTTGTTTAAATTCTTGTGTTGTTACGTGTTTTAAATCGTGTACCAGTCCAACCATCCCAACAGTTGGTGTTGGATATACAGCTTCACCACTACGCTCGTTATACATTGATACATTCCCGCCGATAACTGGCGTTTGTAACTTGCGGCAAGCTTCACTCATACCGTCTACTGATTTCTCAATTTGCCAGAAGATTTCTGGTTTTTCTGGGTTACCGAAGTTTAAGCAATCTGTAATTGCAAGTGGCTCCCCGCCAGAACATACGATATTACGTGCCGCCTCTGCTACTGCAATTTTACCGCCCATTTCTGGATCTAGATAAATGTAGCGAGAGTTACAATCTGTCGTCATTGCTAATCCTTTTTCTGTACCGCGTACACGTACAACCGCTGCATCTGAACCTGGTGTAACAACTGTGCTTGTGCGCACTTGATAATCATATTGATCATATACCCATTCTTTACTTGCAATCGTTGGTTGTTGTAATAGAGATAATAACGTTTCTTTATAGTCCTCTACTTGCGGTGTTTCCATTTTCATCTGCTGGAACTCAGCAAAGTATGCTGCTTCTTTTGACGGTTTATAATAAATTGGTGCTTCTTCTGCAAGAGCATCCGCCGGTACTTCAGCTACCATTACATCTTTATGGAATAAGCGAAGCATTTTATCTTCCGTTACTTTCCCCATCGTAACTGCTGCAAGACCATACTTCTCAAATAAATCTACTATTTCTTGCTCTCTACCCTTTTTCACAACGATTAACATACGCTCTTGTGATTCAGATAACATCATTTCATATGGAGTCATTCCTGTTTCACGCTGCGGTACATCATCTAAGTACATTTCAATACCCATACCTGCTTTACTTGCCATTTCTGCAGAAGATGATGTTAAACCAGCAGCTCCCATATCTTGAATTCCAACAAGTGCATCAGACTGAATAAGTTCTAAACATGCTTCAATAAGAAGTTTCTCCATAAATGGATCCCCTACTTGAACCGCCGGACGCTTCGCTTCTGAGCTTTCAGATAGCTCTTCAGATGCGAATGTTGCACCGTGAATACCATCACGACCAGTTGATGCTCCTACGTACATTACTGTATTACCAGCACCATGCGCTTGCCCTTTTTTTATATCTTCATGATTAATTAAGCCTACACACATTGCATTTACAAGTGGATTTCCTTCATAACATGGATCAAACTGTACTTCTCCACCAACAGTAGGAATCCCGATGCAGTTACCGTATCCTGCTATTCCTGCTACTACTTCTTCGAATAAATATTTCACACGTGGTGATTGTAATTCACCGAAACGAAGTGAGTTTAATAGAGCTACCGGACGTGCGCCCATAGAGAATACATCGCGAATAATACCGCCGACACCTGTTGCCGCCCCTTGATATGGCTCAATTGCAGAAGGATGGTTATGACTTTCCATTTTGAATACAACCGCTTGATTATCACCGATATCTACAATTCCAGCGCCTTCTCCAGGTCCTTGTAAGACACGCTCACCTGTCGTTGGAAACTTACGAAGAACTGGCTTTGAATTTTTATAACTACAATGTTCAGACCACATAACAGAGAATAGTCCCGTTTCTGTATAATTCGGCAAACGGCCTAAAATCTTTTCAACCATGGCAAACTCTTCGTCTGTTAGCCCCATTTCCGCATATATACGCTCTTCTTTAATTTGTGTTGGATTTGGCTCAAGCATTAACGACATATGTTTCCCTCCACTGTTTTAAGATAGATTGAAAGACTTTTAACCCTTCAGCACCACCAAGCAATTCATCTACAGCACGCTCTGGGTGTGGCATCATACCAAGTACATTTCCTTTTTCATTTACAATACCAGCAATGTCTGAAACGCTACCGTTCGGATTTTCTACATAACGGAATGCGATTTGATTGTTCTCTTCTAATTGTTTAAGAGTTGCTTCATCACAATAGTAATTCCCCTCACCATGTGCAATTGGAATATTGATTACTTCATCTTTTTCATATTGTGATGTAAACATCGTTTCATTATTTTCAACACGTAACTGAACCGTACGGCACATAAACTTTAAGTTTTCGTTTCTCATTAATGCTCCTGGTAGTAATCCTGATTCAACAAGAATCTGGAATCCATTACACACTCCTAAAATTGGCTTTCCTTGCTCAGCAGCTTTTTGCACTGCTTTCATTGCGTTAGCAAAGCGAGAAATAGCACCACAACGTAAATAGTCACCGTAAGAGAATCCACCTGGTAGTAAAATTGCATCATATTCATCTAAATTCTCTCTATCGTGCCAAACGTAATCTACTTCTTCACCAAGCTCATCTTTAATTGCATGGAACATATCGACATCACAGTTCGAACCTGGGAATACTATGACTGCAAATTTCACTGTGCGACAACCTCCTCAACTTCATAACGGAAGTCTTCCATTACAACGTTTGTTAATAGTTTTTCACACATTTCTTTTACCTTTACGTCAAGGTCAGATACTGATTTATCAATTGTTAATTCCATATATTTTCCGATTCGAACGTCTTGTACTTCTGTGAACGAAAGACTATGAAGTGCCCCTTTTACTGCTGTTCCTTGTGGATCTAATACGCTTTCTCTTAACGTTACATATACCTTAACTTTATACATGTGAAATTCCCCCTAAACGTTTTAAAATCTCTTCATAAGCTTCTGTTAAATTTCCAAGGTCACGACGGAATACGTCTTTATCAAATTTTTCATTGCTCGTTTCATCCCATAAACGGCAAGTATCTGGTGAAATTTCATCCGCTAAAATGATTTCTCCTTCATCTGTTACACCAAACTCTAATTTAAAATCTACTAATCTTACACGACA
Source organism: Bacillus sp. P4_D3 (assembly GCF_056401855.1). Lineage (NCBI taxonomy): Bacteria > Bacillati > Bacillota > Bacilli > Caryophanales > Bacillaceae > Bacillus > Bacillus sp. P4_D3. The sequence goes on along the minus strand of NZ_JBFUIN010000126.1, from coordinate 4,707 downwards.
GCTTGCGAAATGATCAATCAACACTTGATTGATTTGTAGAGCCATATCTCGTAATACGCTTACTTGCTCTGGTGATGCAACGTTTAATACACGAATATGATCTTCCGTTACAAGCGGATCTCCTAAATCATCATCTTTGAAGTAAAATTCTACGATTGGTTCTGCAAGTACAGTTCCCTCTTCCATTCCTAATCGTTTTGAAAGACTTCCTGCAATTACATTTCTTGTGACAACTTCTAGAGGAATAATACTCACTTTTTTAACAAGTTGCTCTGTTTCAGATAACTTCTCTACAAAATGTGTTTTTATTCCTACTTCTTGTAACTTTCTGAACAATAAAGTTGTAATCTCATTGTTCAAACGACCTTTTCCTGTAATCGTCTCTTTTTTCTCCCCATTGAAAGCAGTCGCACTATCTTTGTACTCTACCCAAACCATATCTGCTGATTCTGTACGATAAATTCTTTTTGCCTTACCTTCATACAGCAATTCTAGCTTTTGCATTTCGCAAGCCCCCTGTAGTTTGAAAAATGTGAATAATGTTTTTATAAAGAATGGCACAGAATGACTCTATTCTGTGCCATATGAAATTTTACGCTTCGTTTAACCCAAGGCGTTCAAAGATTGTATCAACGTGTTGCATATGGTGCTCATAGTTGAAGCATTCATTAATTTCCTCTTGTGATAACTTGCTCGTAATACGCTCATCAGCTTCTACAAGCTCTTTAAATTGTACTTGTGTTTCCCAAGCTTCCATCGCTTTAGGCTGTACGATATCATAAGCTTCTTCACGTACCAGACCTTTGTCAATTAGTGTAAGCATTACGCGCTGAGAGTAAATTAAGCCGTATGTTCTTGTCATATTGCGTTTCATATTCTCTGGGAATACAGTTAAGTTTTTAACAATATTACCAAAGCGATTTAACATGTAATTTAACGCGATTGTAGCATCTGGTAAAATTACGCGTTCTGCAGAAGAGTGAGAGATATCACGCTCATGCCATAACGGAACATTCTCGTAAGCTGTCATCATATAACCGCGGATAACACGAGCTAAACCAGTCATATTTTCAGATCCAATTGGATTACGTTTATGCGGCATTGCAGAAGAACCTTTTTGACCTTTTGCGAAAGCCTCTTCAACTTCACGTGTTTCACTCTTTTGTAAACCACGAATCTCAACTGCCATCTTTTCAACAGATGTTGCGATTAGTGCAAGTGTTGACATGTAATGTGCATGACGATCACGTTGCAATGTTTGTGTTGAAATTGGTGCTGCTTCTAATCCTAAGTTTTCACAAACATACTTTTCTACGAATGGATCAATATTTGCATATGTACCAACCGCACCAGATAATTTACCAACGCGAACTGTATCAGCAGCTTGTTTGAAACGCTCTACGTTACGTTTCATTTCTTCATACCAAAGACCAAGTTTTAAACCAAATGTTGTTGGCTCTGCATGTACACCGTGTGTTCTTCCCATCATAATCGTGTATTTATGCTCTTTCGCTTTATTAGCTAAAATGCTAACAAAGTTTTCTAAGTCTTTTAACAAGATTTCATTTGCTTGTTTTAAGATGTAAGATAAAGCTGTATCTACTACGTCTGTAGATGTTAAACCGTAATGAACCCATTTGCGTTCTTCACCTAATGTTGGTGTTTCTGATACAGCACGAGTGAAAGCAACTACGTCATGACGTGTTTCTTTTTCAATTTCATAAATACGATCAATATCAAATGATGCATGCTCACGAATTTTTTTAACATCTTCTTTTGGAATATCGCCAAGCTCAGCCCATGCTTCACAAGCTAAAATCTCAACTTCTAACCATGCCTTAAATTTGTTTTCTTCCGTCCAAATTGCACCCATTTCAGGGCGTGTATAACGATTAATCATCTTTTTCCCTCCAACAGTTGTTCTTGATGGTCCCAAATATGCAAACTCTTCGCTTTTTCTAGAGCGACTTCAATATTATCATTTAAAATATTAACATGCCCCATTTTTCGCTGCGCTTTTGCTTCTTCTTTTCCATACAAGTGTAAATAGCACCCGGTTAGTCTATTCACTTGTCCTAGGACCCCTTCTATATGTTCGCCTAAAATGTTTACCATGACAACTGGTTTTAACAAATTTGTTTCTCCAAGAGGTAAATTACAGATTGCTCGAATATGTTGACCAAATTGACTCGTTTCACATGCATCCTGTGTATAGTGTCCTGAATTGTGAGGTCTTGGTGCTAGTTCATTAATGTAAATCTCACCGTCAGCTGTAGCAAACATCTCTACCGCTAGTGTTCCCACAAGTTTTAATTCATCCGCAAGTACTTTTGCATAAGTAATTGCTTTTTGAGAAAGTTCTTCTGTAATGCGAGCTGGAACAATAGATTCATGTAAAATGTTATTCACATGAATATTTTCTGCTACGGGAAATACTTTCGTTTCACCACTTACACTACGAATTACAATAACTGATATTTCTTTTTCAAAAGGTACCCATTTTTCTAGAATGCATTCTGCTTTATTAGTAAGTTCTTTTGCTCTCACAACATCAGCTTCACTCTTTAAAACCACTTGCCCTTTACCATCGTATCCACCTGTCGTTGTTTTTAAGACAGAAGGGAAAGATAACTCTGTAATTGCTTCTGTAAGTTGATCTTGATTTTGAACCAATCTATACGATGCTACCGGTAGCCCAGCTTTTTCAATTGCATTCTTTTCAGTAAAACGATTTTGCGTTTTATTTAATAATTGACTACCTTGTGGTAAATACGCATGTTTCTCAAGCCATTGTAAACATCTATAATCAATATTCTCAAATTCATATGTGACAACGTCGCTTATCTCTGCTAAATGCTGAATTGCTTTTAGATCGTCATAAGATGCAACAATCTCAATATCAGCAACTTGTGCACATGGTGAATGCTTTGTAGGATCTAAAACAGCAATTTTATATCCCATCTCCTTAGCTGCCAATGCCATCATTCTTCCAAGCTGGCCGCCTCCAATAATGCCGATTGTTTTTCCAGGTAAAATGATTCTCGTCATACTAGCTCACTACCTTCACGCACATCTTTTTCAATCGCTTCTCGTCTCAATTCCAATGCATCATGTATGTCATCATGGAATGATCCAAGTATTTGTGCAGCAAGTAATCCAGCATTTGTTGAACCAGCTTTACCAATTGCAACAGTTGCAACTGGAACCCCTCCTGGCATTTGGACGATGGATAATAATGAATCTAATCCGTTTAACGCTTTTGATTGAACTGGAACGCCAATTACAGGAAGATTTGTCTTCGCTGCAACCATCCCTGGTAAATGTGCTGCTCCACCAGCTCCAGCAATAATAACTTTCAATCCACGTTCACGAGCCGTCTCTGCATATTCAAACATATAATCCGGAGTCCGATGAGCGGATACAACTTTTTTCTCATACGGTATATTTAATTCATCTAAAATGTCACAAGCATATTTCATTGTTTCMCAGTCTGACGTACTTCCCATTATGACTCCAACTAGTGATTTCATATTAGAATCCCCCCGATTCAAATAAAAAAAGCCTGAAATAGAACAGTTTCTCTTTTACTATGAGAGAAAGCGCTCTACTCAGGCATACGTATCCCTTGTGAATAGAAAAATACCGAGTGACTTTCCCTCATAGTCTAACGAATAACGGTCGTTAGGTAGAGACTTGCAGGCCATATCCCCGCGATTATATGAGGTCTTATATATTATTGTTTCTATGGCTATATTAACAATATTTCATAAACAATGTCAATAAATAATCGAATGTTTTTTTATTAGTCATCGATAACGTTCGTGTTTTAGTTATATTCAAAAGGAGAATTGCAACTATATACAAGAAGGAAAGGAAATTAGAATATATATTTCTAGAGATCTATTTTACGTATAACTGTTTATATGGTACTTCAGTATGTTTTAATTAAAATATATACACTCTTGTATTCTATACATCAATAGAACTTATATTATAACGATTTAATTTCTAAGGAGGAATAACCGTGAAAAAAATAACTGTGTTATTATCCTATTTATTTTTCTCCATCGCAGTAATTGCTGTAATTATTGAATACTTATTTATATCATCCCATTTTTTCTACTCTCATTATTTAAAATATACACTTATGATAGAAATAATCTTTCCTATCTTAGGGATTATTTTAGGAGCATTCGGAAAATCAGGAGTACAAAAAATCATTGCCATTATTTTAAACAGCCTCTATTTCATTCTTTTTTCGTCTTTAGCGTTATTAAATTTATGGATTTTAACCTTCGGTAAATAAAAATAAACACAAAAAAACCTAAGTCGAAACGACTTAGGTTTTTGCTTGGCGACGTCCTACTCTCACAGGGACAAGGTCCCAACTACCATCGGCGCTAGAGAGCTTAACTTCCGTGTTCGGTATGGGAACGGGTGTGACCTCTCTGCCATCATCACCAAACTATGAAGGYATATTCCTTCAAAACTAGATAACATTTGCTTCATATTATATGGTTAAGTCCTCGATCTATTAGTATTCGTCAGCTCCACATGTCACCATGCTTCCACCTCGAACCTATCAACCTGATCATCTTTCAGGGATCTTACTAGCTTACGCTATGGGAAATCTCATCTTGAGGGGGGCTTCATGCTTAGATGCTTTCAGCACTTATCCCTTCCGCACATAGCTACCCAGCTATGCCC
>NZ_JBFUIN010000125.1:0-8119 GCF_056401855.1 Bacillus sp. P4_D3 | reverse complement strand
GGTTACGGAAGCTCAAATTGTACCGTAGGTACCACCTTACTGTTAATAAGATTAGTTCAGGCTGATAATGCTTCCATTTAAACAAATTTTCCTTTTCCATACTGATCACACACCTTTTTTAGAGTCATACTATCAGTATGTCCAAGTTTAGGAGATTACTTGCAAGAGCTTTAGAGTTTTTGCACCAGAACCTACATGTTTTCTCCTTTACGTATAGGGTTTTAATTTTTATAATTTAATAATATTTCCATAATTGCTTTTGCTTTAGGGTTTTTTATGAAATAGTACACTTCATTCCCTCTCCGTTCTGAGTCTACTATATTACCTCGCATTTTGGATAATTGCTGTGATGTATATGCTTGGGGTAGATCCAGGGATCGCAGTATCTCAGAAACATTGTATGTATTGTTAGGGTATAGTTCGCATAAAATACGAAAACGAGTAGGATTTCCTAATAGTTTCATCATTTCCATATCTTCTTCTAAGTAATCTAAATGAGTCTTCATATATAATTCTCCTTAATATAGTAGTAAGTTAGGCTAGTAAGTATAGTGCGTATGAAACAAGAGCAGTAGCCATTACTACACCTGAAATACCTATTCCAATAGCAACTATGCCGATAAACATGTTATATAAAAGATAGAATCCAAAACTTAGGGTAAGCACTAAAAAGAGTAATTGAATTAGTTGTATTGTGAGTATTGGGAATGGTATATAACTTACGATGATTAGGAATGCTATATAACTTACGATGATTAGTCCGATTGCTATAATTGCTCTCATACAATCTCCTCCGTTTAAAATATGTGCATTTGTGTAAAAGTGTAAGTGTAAATGTACACATTTACACAATGTATTATTTTTTCTTCTTTTTAGCTTCTTTAATAGCAGCTTTTCACCTAAAAGCTCATACGTATATTGAGGTTCTGGTGCAAAGATTGCATTTATTTGAAAGAGGTAAATAGATTCCTAATGGAATCTATTCTTATCCAGCCATTCCGAATAGTTGATGAATAAACTTCATTTCATTTTGGACAGACTTGTCCCGTAAAATAAGTTGGCCTTTTTTTATGATATGCATCGCTTCTATTCCTGAAAGAATAGATTTATCTGTACGAAAAGATTTCAATCCTAACATTGAACGAACTCTCTTTTTAATAAAACGATGATCTTGCTCTACAATGTTATTAAGGTATTTTGTCTGCCTTATTTGGATGCCTACAGGCATCTTTTTCTCTTTCTTCAACTCTTCAATCGCTATAGTATAGGCCGGGTTTTTGTCTACTGTAATCACACGGGACTTTGAAACATGAAAAGACTGCAAAGCTTTCTTGAAAAAACGCTTTGCAGCCCTATGATCTCTTGTTTTGCTTAAATGAAAATCAATTATATTTCCTTTTGAATCAACAGCGCGATATAGGTACATCCATTGACCTTTGACTTTCACATACGTCTCATCGACTCGCCAAGAATCATTGGTTGATTTAAGATGACGTCGTACACGCTTATCTAATTCGGGACCATATTGATGAACCTATCACATGATAGTTGTATGAGCAAGGGATAGCCAACGTTCTTCCATCATTTCGACTAAATCACGAAAACTGAGGTTGTACCGTAGGTACCATCTCACAGTTAATAAAATAATATCCGGTTGATAATGTTTCCACTTAAATATAGTCTCCTCTTCCATACTGTTCACACACCTTTTATAGAGTAGTACTATCAGTATGTCCAAGTTTGATAGACCATTTTCATATACTTCAAAGTTTTGGCACCAGAACCAACTTATATTACGGTATGTTGTTCACGATATTGTTTAGGAGTCATGCTGGTGAATTTTTTGAACACTCTTGTGAAGTAACTTTGATCATTAAAGTTAAGCCAAGCACAAATATCTGATAATGGATAAGAAGTTAATAGTAATAGTTTTTTTGCTTCTTCAATTCGTTCTCTCTGAATATATTCACTGAAAGAAATTTCTACTTCTTTTTTAAATAATCTAGATAAATAAGTAGGGGTAATATTCAAAAGTTTAGCGAGATCATTGAGAGAAACTTCACGATAAATGTTTTTATTAATATAATCTAGGCATAAAGTAATCATATTTGAATACCTTTTAGAATTATATTCTTTAACATGATCAGCAAAAGTGCATAAAGCATCTTCGATTACTCGATTTATTGAATACATATTGTCTAATTGTTCGAGAGCTTGTATATATAGCTCACTAAGTGAAAAAGCGATTTCTGATGGAAGATTACCATCTATCGCATACCGGGTAGCTAATGTAATTGCAATAATACCGTTATTCTTTTGGTTTCTAAGCTGACTCGTATTTGATAAAGTAGCAGCGTTTTCTTGAGGGAATTCATATGCATACTGTATTAACTTTTGTTTATTTCCTTCTTTAATTGCTGTGAAAAATTGTCTTTCTAATGTTATGTCGTAATATTTCGAACTATTCTGTCGCTGTGATGAAATATATAAATCAGGATTGATAGCTGGATAGGATCTTTGTTCTAGAGATTTATTCCTTTTCCAAACAGTATTTACATCTAATTTTTCTTTAGAGATTAGAGAATATAATAAAATTCCTATCTGAATTAAAGTGATTTTTTTCATCACAGGAATGGAATTATAGTAGGAAATCCCATCTGGTATACTAGCACTGGAATTAAACTCTTCCATAAGCTTAATAACCATATCTTTAGATACTTGTGGATACATAGAAGGGCCAATAATAAGAGTACCATCCTCATATTTATGATCTGTTATGTGAATCAACACATAATGTTCCAAATACTTGTTGGTTTTTACTAGAGGAAAATTATAGAGGTCATTTTTTTGATAAAGTTCATTCAATGATTCTTCTATAGAAGAATCAAAAGGGTTATAAATATCATTGGAACTAAATTTATATAAGATATTTTTGTCTGGGGATAAAAAATGAATAGGGACTTTGAATATTTGATATATTAGATTGCAAAAATGTGATATATCGGCTTGATTATTCATGGTATCCTCCTCCTATTAGATAAAATGATAAATTTTTAGATTTTTAGCATAAGAAATGTATCCAATGTGATTTGTATTCATATGCAAATCGTAGATCAAGAGTATCATTTCATTAAGAAACCCGTATGATCTGTGTTAGAGTTCAAACTATTTGAATTAGAATCTTTTCTATTGTCAGAAGTTACAATCGCATATTTGATAAAAAGGACAGATTAATTTATAGGAACACTTTATGAAAACTTGCAAAGCATTCACTAGACAGGTGTTTGGAATTATTGCATAGAATATGATTTGATTAGGAACCTATTCTTAACTGTGCTCTTCATATATTTATTTCAAAACCTTTATTTACATATTATGGAAGTATCCTCTTATATTTAATGCTGATTTTTCAACTGTTCAAAGTGAAAAACTTCACACACTACTTCAACAACAGAAATATTCCTTTGTAAGGATAATAGCATAGCTTCTTTATATAGGATTGTAATCTCCTTCCGGTTATATTGCTTTTCGCTGTAAATTATTTGTGATTCAGAAGATTTAGGATTGAAAATTCTATAATAGTACATATCATTCTCCTATTATTTATACTGTGTTAAATTTGGCCTATTAATTTTACGAGATAATACAGCCTATCTAAGTCGTATTACAAATTACATGTTTGTAATTGCTGCTAGTGAACTGATAAATAATGCTTTTCCAATACTTTACTTTCATCACGATATTTTAGAGAAAACGAAATAGTAGCTTACAGTTGCTAAAGTAATACCTAGATTGGTACAGAAAGCGCGACAGAATTAGAAATCTTTTGATTTTGAAACGACGTTTTTTAAACTGCAATTATTTTTATTCGAACCCTAAAATGAAGCTTATTTAGCAAATAATTTTTAAATAAAAATAAACTTTGGATTGACTTAAATATATGTGGACTAAAAAAAACAATCTGTGTGCGTATACTTGTAAATTTTCACAAGTGTGTAGAACTTTATAAGAAAAAGTGTATTTCTTTCCGTTCAAACAGAATGTTTGAAGCTCTCTTTCTAAATTAATGAGTTATTAACTCTTAAATAATAAGCGTTTTCGAGAAAAGAATATGGTAATATTTTAAGAAAAATTTGATTTTTTTAATGATTTATGGCAGTTTGACTTTTTAGTAAAAGTTGATGCTAGTATAAATGTAAGAAGAATAGAGGCGAGAGTAGGTACCCAACCGAATCCTATTTTCTGTAACAGGTCTAAGTACTCGATGAATAGACTTTTTCTAAGTTTTAAGTGCATGCGATCAGATAAAATAATCTTTTTCTCATTTAAAAAAGCGGTTCTGGTGCAAAGATAAAGTAGACGAGAATATAGCGCATATATTTCTAGCGKAATTGTATTTTATGCTGTTAGCCCAAACAATTGATGGATGAACTCTTTCTGATTTTGGACAGACTGATCCCGTAAATCAATCTGTTCTTTTTTAATCATATGCATGGCTTCCACACCACTYAATATAGAAGTTGCAGTTTTAAATGATTTAAACCCCRACATAGGACGCAMACGTTTCTTAATAAAACGATGATCTTGTTCCACTATATTATTGAGATATCTAACTTGCCTTATCTTTATGCCTTCRGSCATATGTTTCTCTTCTTTCAACGCTTGAATCRCTACAGGATAGGCAGGGTTCTTATCTACTGTTATCACACGAGGTTTAGAAAYATACGAAAAAGCCAAGGCTTTCTTGAAAAAGCGCTTGGCTGCTTGYTTATCTCTTGATTTACTTAGATAAAAATCAATTGTATTACCCTCTGAATCAACTGCACGATATAAGTACATCCATTGCCCTTTTACTTTAATATAGGTTTCATCGRCTCTCCACGAATCATTTGTTAATTTAAGATGMTGTCGTACTTTCTCTTCTAATTGAGGCCCATATTGATGAACCCAACGCATAATGGTTGTGTGAGCCATTGATAATCCTCTTTCCTCCATCATTTCCACSAGGTTACGGAAGCTCAAATTGTACCGTAGGTACCACCTTACTGTTAATAAGATTAGTTCAGGCTGATAATGCTTCCATTTAAACAAATTTTCCTTTTCCATACTGATCACACACCTTTTTTAGAGTCATACTATCAGTATGTCCAAGTTTAGGAGATTACTTGCAAGAGCTTTAGAGTTTTTGCACCAGAACCGTATTTTAAATGTTTGATAGATTAAATGACAAGTGTATCTTATAGCAATCAAATGAACATGTTGCAACATAATACTCAATCCATAAATTATTTCCAATGTATATTAAAATGTTCCTATATTTATGAGGATATTACCATAAAAAATCTTATTAATTTAATAAAATGATAAGAGTAAGTAATACATGCTAAAAACATTGAGAAAGGAAAGTTCGACTTATTTCATGTTATAGCTGTCAAGTTACTTATAAAAATTGTTGATATGTGTAACACATATTTCAAAAAAGCAAGGGAGGCGAAGATAATCCAAAGCGTGAAACTTATCTATGAATGGAGAGGAAAGAGATGAGTGAACAGCAAAATGAAAGAGAAATTTGTACTAGAAGCAATCTAGAAACAATGGATAGGAGGAAGAAATAAGGTATGGTGCGTGACGTTAGACAGAAATCGAGTTTACTCGAGGGATTGTCTGGATTAACGATTTAAGTTAGTAACAACTGAAACTGTGAGACCACGGTGGGATACCCGAACAAATCCCATGACTAGATGGCTGTTAATACTCCCCCATGCGTAATTGGTAACGAATGTGTGTGAAGCGGGGTGAAGTCGCATCGAGTAGCCCTAACAGGTGAAGCTGAGGAAAGGTTAAACATACTGCGAAAGTGATGCGGACAGGGATCTATTATATATGGTCAGAATTTGAAGTATCAATGACGAACTGCCGAATGTACGTCTCGTAAATCTGTTCCTAGAAATGGGCATAAATATATTACCTCCAAAACAAATATCATACGGTTTGTGATGGATAAAGCTAAAGGGTTGCTTTAACTTCATATGAAGTGGTAATCGGGGCAAAGGCAGGACCTACGTATAGTTATATACCTAGCAGTTTCGGAACGTCAGAAGTCCCTAACGATATAGTAATAACTTGAGGAACAGCAAGCATAAGCTGTGAAAGAGTTATGAATAGGGATGGCAGCAGGGGTGTAGTACCGACGAAACTCTGATAATAAGGAGTGGAGGGAAGGCCCCGAGTTTAATGAACAGGTGACTTACATAAAGATAATGTATTATACGAACCTTGGGCGATCTGTTGCGTTTTTATCGTAAAGATAGCGTATTATACGAACTGTTTATTAGATGGAACGCCGTGTGCGATGAAAGTCGCACGCACGGTGTGGGGTGGGGGAAAAGCTGGAGATCACTTCAAAAGTTTACCTATTACCATTATTTTAAAAAAATAACTTCAATTTTTTCAATCATGATGATCTTTATGTTTACTATAGGTCAGAGTTTGCTGCCTATAATAGCTCATGCAGATACGCAGGTAAATGGAGATAAATATATTACAAAAATAGAACTTAAAAAAGAAAAAGATGGTAGTAAGATCATTAATGGAGATACACTGAAGAAAGAGGAGAGACTAGATTTATTTTATGAGTTTTCGGTAGATCCCAATGATCAATATAAAAATGGAGATACAGTTGTATTTTCCATTCCAAAAGAATTTCAAGTTGTAAGTAATTTTAGCTTTGATATGAATAGCCCGACAGGTGAGAAAGTTGCTACGGCAAAAATAGTTGGAGATAAAACATCTGGATATCAAGTACAGATGACATTTGTAACTGACTATATAGAGAAAAATTCATTATTTAGTGGGATGATGGACTTAAAATGTATTTTAAATGATACCTATGTTCAAAAAGGAGAGAACACAATAAAGTTGCCAACTGACTCAATTACTATTAATTTTGACACTTCCTCTTCAGGCGGCGGTGGTGGTTGGGATGGAACTAATGGGGGGAATAGTTCGGAAAATGTAAAAACAGGGAAAATTAGGAATACTTCTGTCAGTGACCCGCCTAAAAGTCCTGGTGACTTCATGCTGTGGAATGTAGATTTGGGAAGAGATACTATTTTGGGGATGGCTGGTGTGGATTCTTTTGATAAAATAGAGTCTATATATATTGCAGATGCTCCTAAAAATCAACGCCTAGTTGTAATGAGTGATCTTTATAATGGCTGGGAAGGTTTTGCTTATTGTGAAGGATATTATACAACCATGCGTTTGGAAACTGGCAAAATATCCCAAGATGAAATGGGAGTTTCGTCAGATTTAAAATCTTTCAATATGGATGTTTTACCTAGAATTAAAGCTATGGAAGACAAAGCGATCGCTAAAAATTCAGTTTTTAAACAGTTTACTCTTCAGTATTATACACGCCCAGAAAATAATGTTTTGGCTGGAACTCAATTAGAAAACAAAGCTACTATTTCTATAAAATTAAAAGGATCAGATGTGCCTAAAACATGGACGCTTTCTAATTCTGTAACTTGGAATGAAGGAGGCGGTTCAATAGTAGGAAAGGTTGCTGGTGTACGAATTAACAAAATAGATTCTCAGGACAGCCGACCTTTAAAAGATGCTCATTTTGATTTATACCGTCAAAATAAGGATGGAACGAGTACGAAAATAAGTGAATTAGTAACCAATGATGCAGGTGTTGCTCAATATCCTAATGACAACAAGACTGGACTAACTATTGGGAACTATTATTTAGAAGAAAATGCTGCACCATCTGGATATCTTTTAGACAAGAAAAAACACAATTTTTCAATTTCTGATAAAGATATCGCAAAGACAACAGACAAGGGAATTTTTTACTTAGATGAAACGATTCGAAATAGTAAGGCAACAACRGTAGAAGGRACAAAGACTTGGAAGGATGGAGACGGARCAGGTCGTCCAGAAAARATCMAAGTAGACTTATMCCAAAATGGRACAGTRATTCAAACACAAGAAGTAACAGCAGCAAACAATTGGAAGTATGCGTTTAAAGATTTAGCAGCTAATGATGAAAACGGAGCAGCGTACAAGTATGAAGTGAAAGAAGAACCAGTAGCGGGATATAAATCTATAAATC
>NZ_JBFUIN010000124.1:0-8130 GCF_056401855.1 Bacillus sp. P4_D3 | reverse complement strand
ACGCTCATCACCATTGTCATAATTGCACCACTTGTACCTTGAATAGAAAAGAACGTATGATCTGCACCGAAAGCAGCGGCTGCTAAATCCTGTGCTTCTTTAATCATACCTTTTGGATGATGTAAATCATCGAGCGGCGCAATATTAATTAAATCAATTGCTAATGCATTATGCCCAATAAATTCGCGAAATGTAGGATCCATGCCCTGTCCTTTTTTATGACCAGGAATATGGAATTGAACTGGATTTCGCTTACTGTGCTCAACTAAAGTGGTAAACAATGGTGTTTCGTATTGGGACAATCTATACACCCCTTCTTCTTCGTAATATTTATTAGAGTTTGTTTTATATGATTTCATCTCATTCTAAAAGGAAATTAAGATGACAAACTTTTAGAACTTGACTTGTTTTTCTGCCATTCGCAAGCGTCTTTTTGGGGATGGTAGTCTCACTTTATTCTCTATAAAACAAAAGCATTATATCACCAATAATTATAGATGTATAGAAAAATCTCATTTTCAAGGTGAGTATGTTTAATAGTTATATTTTAAATAATACAAAGAGGAAGACAATTCCATCGAAATGGATAAATGGTGTATAATGCAGAGTGGCTATAGTGAGGAATAAAAGGTTCTCTTAAAGGTAGCATAATGGAAAAAGAAAGAATACTGAATGAGGTGCAAAAATGGAATATCAATATCCACTTGATTACGATTGGTCAAATGAAGAAATGGTAGCAGTTGTAAAGTTTTATGAAGCGATTGAAAAGGTATATGAAAAAGGAGTTTTGAGAGAAGATTTGATGGAATTATATCGTCGTTTTAAAGAGATTGTGCCATCGAAGGCAGCGGAGAAAACAATTGATAAAGAATTTCAAGAAGTAAGTGGATATTCTATATATCGTACGATTCAAAGAGCAAAAGAAGTAGCGGAAAAAAAGATTGTTAAAATGTAAAAATATTTTGAAAAATAAAATACAAAGTGCTATAATGTGATAACAACTAAAAACGGACAATATAAATTGTCCGTTTTCTACTATCGATTTATCGATTAGAAATCGCATATAAAGGAAGGAGTGATTGCATCGTAGATTCAATCTTAGCAAGGAATTGTTCGTTGGTCATTGCTGAAAACTCCTCTGGTGATATATGAATACCGACTAATAATTCTGCTTTTTTCACAGTAGCTAAACGTTCAATCATCTTTTGTAAGTCTTCCGTTTCAAGCGTTTTATGTGATTTTACACCTGGTTTAGTATGGTCAATGGACCAAACGAAGTCATTTGGAATATTTGTTTTTAAATCATTTAAATGTTCTAAGAAGGCGTGAGCCGTCTCCACTTTTTGTGGACACTCATAGATTAAACCAAAGTATATGAAGGCATGAGTACCCCATAAACCAATTTGGAAGTGTGGTAACATTTTATATCCACGTTTATTTGTTGAAAAAGCAACCCAAGTATCGTTTGGTGGATTGACTTTGCGGCGTGCATGTTTTGCTACATGGTAGAAAAAATTTCCATCGGTTTGTTGTGATAAATATTCTGCAAACTGTTCCCCTAAAGCTTCTAGCTTAGGATGAATATTCGTTTTAATTGCGCTCATTCGTTCTTCAAGACCATCAACAGTAAAGACTTCAAAATCAGTTGATGTGAATGTTTGTAGTGTCATGATTGTTCCTCCAACTCCTATTTTGTTTTAATTTTAGCATAGCTTGTACTATTCATAAAAAAAACAGCACAAAAAAATTTAAATAAAAAAATATAATTGTGTTGCATAGATGATTTATCCAACATAGTATAGTATAAAACAAAAAATCAGAAAATTGAATCAATTCTAGTCCGAGGGCAGACGAATATTGGGAGGAGGCAAAAAAATGAGACAGGTGATTAATGCGTTAAAGAGAACAGATGCTGAAAAGAGAATTCCGGTGCTACGTTTGGAGCTAGATTATGAATTAGCAACTTTATATGATGCGATGATGGATAACGACAACCAGAAAAAAGAAGAGTGCGTACAAAAATTAGAAGTGTTAAGACTTGAAATGATCCGTTTAGAAGCGTAATAATAGTATATGTATAAATAATTAGTTGGTGCGAACCTTATAAAGGGTTCGTTTTTTCTGTGAACAGTATAGATCGGAGTGTTTAAACATGCAAGAAGTATGGAAAGACATCGATACACACGCGAAACAGTGGATTCGAGAAGCGGGAGAATATTTAATGGCGTCACTGAAAAAAACACTTATTATAGAAACAAAGTCAAATGCAGCTGATCTAGTAACAAACATGGACCGAGAAACGGAGCAGTTTTTAATTGGGAAAATTAAAGAAACATTCCCGGCTCATAATATTTTAGGAGAAGAAGGCTACGGAGATGAGATTACCTCTTCTAATGGGGTTGTTTGGTTAATTGATCCAATTGACGGCACGATGAACTTTGTTCATCAAAAAAGGAATTTCGCAATCTCAATCGGGATTTATGAGAACGGTATCGGAAAGATTGGTCTTATTTATGATCCAGTTCATGACGAACTATATCATGCGGTAAAGGGAGAAGGGGCTTTTTGCAATGATTTAGCTATTCCCATGTTGGAAAAAGGAACGGTAGAGCATGGAATTATAGCTTTGAATGCGATATGGCTTACTGATAATCCATTGCTTAATATGGAAAAAATGATGATGCTCGTTAAGAAGGCGAGAGGTACGAGGTCATATGGTTGTGCAGCGTTAGAAATGGTATATGTTGCAACGGGAAGATTAGATGCATATGTAACACCGCGCTTATCGCCATGGGACTTTGGCGGGGGACAGATTATTGTAGAAGAAGTTGGCGGTAAAGTGACAACGTTCTTGGGAACACCTCTTTCTATTGTAGAGAAAAGCAGTGTGTTAGTTGCAAAACCAGGAGTATACGAAGAATTATTACCATTTGTATCGCAATAATAAAAAAAAGTAAGAGGCATAAAGAAGCTTCTTACTTTTTAATGTTATTGCGATTTACGCATTTTTCTTTTTGTTACAAAACCGTATCCGACTGTAACAAATGTGCCGATAATGCAAATGATAATGCCGATGGGACTATTTTCAGCAATCATAATTCCGATACCAATTAAGAAGATAACACCGATAATTGCTGTTAATAAAAAGCGATATTGAATGTGTTCCATTTCTTCACCCTCCAATCTCATTTTACTTTCACAAAAGTAAGAATACAACTATATTTTCATTCTTGATTTTATTTTGATTGCCATTGTATCCCCTTCGCTCTTATAATAGAGAAGGATTAAAAAGACATTAGGAGTTGGACATGTTGAAAAAACGACAAGATTTACGAAATATAGCAATTATTGCCCACGTTGACCATGGTAAAACAACACTTGTTGACCAGTTATTACGTCAAGCGGGGACGTTCCGTGCGAATGAACATATTGAAGAACGCGCAATGGACTCAAATGATCTAGAAAGAGAACGTGGTATTACAATTTTAGCGAAGAATACTGCGATTCACTATGAAGATAAAAGAATTAACATTTTAGATACACCTGGTCACGCTGACTTCGGTGGAGAAGTAGAACGTATCATGAAAATGGTTGATGGTGTTCTACTTGTTGTTGATGCATATGAAGGTTGTATGCCACAAACACGATTTGTTTTAAAGAAAGCTCTTGAGCAAAACTTAACTCCAATCGTTGTTGTAAACAAAATTGACCGTGACTTCGCTCGCCCTGATGAAGTAGTTGATGAAGTAGTTGACTTATTCATCGAACTTGGTGCAAACGAAGATCAATTAGAGTTCCCAGTTGTATTTGCATCAGCAATGAACGGAACAGCAAGCTTAGATTCAAATCCAGCAAATCAAGAAGAGAATATGAAATCATTGTTTGACACAATTATTGAACATATTCCAGCACCAGTTGATAACAGCGAAGAGCCACTTCAATTCCAAGTAGCACTTCTTGATTACAATGACTATGTTGGTCGTATCGGGGTTGGACGCGTATTCCGTGGTACAATGAAAGTAGGACAACAAGTTGCATTAATGAAAGTTGACGGAAGTGTAAAACAATTCCGTGTAACTAAATTATTTGGTTACATTGGATTAAAACGTCAAGAAATTGAAGAAGCAAAAGCCGGAGATTTAGTAGCTGTTTCAGGTATGGAAGACATTAACGTAGGTGAAACGGTATGTCCGGTTGAGCATGAAGAGGCTTTACCATTATTACGTATTGATGAGCCAACACTACAAATGACATTCCTTGTAAATAACAGCCCATTTGCAGGTCGTGAAGGTAAATTCATTACATCTCGTAAAATTGAAGAGCGTCTTCGTTCACAATTAGAAACAGATGTAAGTTTACGTGTAGATAATACAGAT
The DNA here is from genome assembly GCF_056401855.1 of Bacillus sp. P4_D3. NCBI lineage: Bacteria > Bacillati > Bacillota > Bacilli > Caryophanales > Bacillaceae > Bacillus > Bacillus sp. P4_D3. The sequence continues at coordinate 3,754 of NZ_JBFUIN010000124.1, read as the reverse complement.
TCTCCTGATGCATGGATCGTATCTGGACGCGGGGAATTACATTTATCTATCTTAATTGAAAACATGCGTCGTGAAGGTTATGAACTACAAGTATCTAAGCCTGAAGTAATTATTAAAGATGTCGATGGCGTAAGAAGTGAGCCTGTAGAGCGCGTACAAATCGATGTGCCTGAAGAATACACTGGTTCTATTATGGAATCAATGGGTGCACGTAAAGGTGAAATGTTAGATATGGTGAATAACGGAAACGGTCAAGTTCGCCTTACTTTCATGGTTCCAGCACGTGGTTTAATTGGTTACACAACAGAATTCCTAACATTAACTCGTGGTTATGGTATTTTAAACCACACATTTGATTGCTACCAACCAGTACATGCTGGACAAGTGGGTGGACGTCGCCAAGGTGTTCTAGTTTCACTTGACGCAGGAAAAGCATCACAATACGGTATTATGCAAGTTGAAGATCGCGGTGTAATCTTCGTTGAACCAGGTACAGAAGTATATGCTGGTATGATCGTTGGAGAACATACACGTGAGAATGATTTAACAGTTAACGTTGTAAAAATGAAACAACAAACTAACATTCGTTCTGCGACGAAAGATCAAACTTCAACAATGAAAAAACCACGCTTAATGACTTTAGAAGAGTCATTAGAGTACTTAAACGATGACGAGTTCTGTGAAGTAACTCCAGAATCAATTCGTCTACGTAAAAAGATTCTTGATAAGAGTGAGCGCGAAAGAGCTGCTAAGAAAAAGAAATCTGTTGAAGCATAAAATAATAGAACAGCTACCTTTATAAAAGGTAGCTGTTTTTTTGTTTTATGTTTATTTTTTTTTGAATATTTACTCTTTTTTGTGGACAGTATTTTTTTTGCGAGTTACTCTTGTATTAAGTACATAAAGAGAATTTGTTTCATGAGGAGAGGTGAAAGATAGTGTTAGAAAGAATGTCATTTTTCGCGAAACTTTGTAAAGTTGATGAAAATCCAGAGGTAGGGATGTGGTTGCTTTATGGAACAATAATTTTATTAAGTGCACTTGTATATAATTTAGGATTTGCAAGGAAGCTGTCGGTACTAAAAAATATAGTGATATATACATCTTTAGCAATTGGATGCACGGTATTAACTTTTTTTGCAGTTTTTTTACCCGTTGGAGAGGGACTCGTTGTAGCGGCAATTGTACTTGGAATTTATAGACTGCGTTTACGTCAAGCTAAACAACAAAAAACAGGGTGAAAAAAGGAGGGGCTTTCATGCGCTCAGTACAAGATGCACTATATAATTGGTTAACAATTAAAACGGTTGCGGAAGCACGTCCAGATGATAGCGCTGCACAAGAAACGTATGTATTATTTCAAAATATGATATATGAAGAGCATAAATTACGAAATGTAGAAGTTGAAAAGAACGAGGAAATGTATTTGATTACATATGAAATTGATGGAGAAATAAGGTGTGCAAGATTTCCGGTAGAAGCCATTGATTGTTTTTTGGATCAGATGAATCGTGAACCAGAAAAATACAAATAAGTCCTTATCTATATGATTAAGGACTTATTTCCGGTTTACCAATCGTCTTCTACTTTTTTATCACGATATAATCGGAAATTACCACTCGCATGGCGTTCCATAGTACGCTCTGCAATTCGTTCCGTACATTCCATGCACATATATGTATGAATAGGGCGATTACGCAGTTTTTTTGCCATAGGATTTTCGTCATCTAACATATCTTTTTTATCACAAATCATACATTTGACTCTCATTTCGTCACCTCAATACGAATTCTATCAGTATAAGTATATCATGGAAGTATAATGTTTTTGAATAATAGCGGGAAAAAATAATATTTTCGCAATTCGAAAAATAGGTTATGATAAGGATATATAAATAATATTTGGAGGTGGAAATATGGCGAATGTAGTTGAGCCTACATTGACAGGTGATTTAGTACAATCTTTGCGTAAAGAGTGTATCGTTATGATAGCAACAATAGATTTCGAAAAACAAATTCCTAACGTAAGTGCTATTTCTTGGGTATATGCAGTGAGTGAAACTAGTATTCGATTTGCGGTAGATCAACGCTCACGTATTGTGGGGAATATACGGCATAGTGCAGGGGTTGTATTGACTATAATGGCGAATGAATCCGTATTTTCCATAAGTGGTGAAAGTAAAATTTTAACAGATAGAATGGAAGGGATTCCTCTAAAATTAACGGTAGTAGAAGTGAATGTACAAGAAGTTCGTGATGTTATGTTTTATGGTGCGAAACTTGCTACTGAACCAACATATGAAAAAACATATGATCTTCGAGCTGCTAAAAAGCTTGATAATCAAGTATTAGTAGGAATGAAAGAATTATAAAGAAGATGAATAGGAACATCGTTCATAAACTTTTATAAGTGAGTATTGTGATTTAATGTGAAAAATTATAATAAAAAGTAATATATTGAATAGAAATGAATAAAAAATAAAGAAAAGGTTTAATTTCTATGAATTTCGATTCTACCTCGTTTTTACGGTACATATAATTATAACAATGGTTCGTCCATATTTTATGGATGAAACCCTTGTTCTACAAATTTAAAAGTGGAGTCAGGGGGTAACAGGTTGGATAAAATTTATGTGTTAGATACGAATGTACTTTTGCAGGATCCTTTATCTATTTTTTCATTTGCAACAAATGAAGTAGTGATTCCAGCAGTTGTATTAGAAGAGGTTGATTCGAAAAAACGTTATATGGATGAAGTAGGACGAAATGCTCGCTATGTATCTAAGTTAATCGACAAATTTCGTGAAATRGGAAAGCTGCATGAAAGTATTCCGTTAGAAAACGGCGGTACATTTCGTATTGAATTAAATCATCGCTCATTTGTGCAACTGCAAGATATTTTTGTAGAAAAAACAAATGATAATCGAATTTTAGCGGTAGCGAAAAACCTCTCTTTAGAAGAACAAGAAAAAGAGGACGGGAAATCAGTTATTTTAGTAAGTAAAGATGTACTCGTAAGGGTAAAAGCTGATGCAATCGGATTGCAGGCCGAAGATTATTTAAGTGACCGAGTAATCGAAGTGGAAAATATATATTCAGGATTTTTAGAAGGGTATATATCAAAAGAACAGTTAGATTATTTTTATGAAAAAGGTGAACTACCTTTATCTGAAATCGCAAATCATCCTTTTTATCCAAATCAGTTTGTTGTAATGAAAGATGCACTAGGGGGTTCTAGTTCTGCTCTTGGGATTGTGGATCATTTAGGTAAGAAGGTGAAAAAACTTATTTTTCACAATGAGCAAGTGTGGGGGATACGCCCACGAAACGTGCAGCAAATTATGGGATTAGAATTGCTACTTCGGGAAGATATTCCACTTGTAACGTTAACAGGGAAAGCCGGTACAGGAAAAACGTTACTTGCATTAGCTGCGGGACTAATGCAAACGGAAGATTTAGGGTTATATAAAAAACTACTTGTCGCGAGACCAATTGTACCGGTAGGAAAAGATATAGGCTATTTACCAGGAGAGAAAGAGGAAAAATTAAGACCGTGGATGCAGCCGATTTTTGATAATCTAGAGTATTTATTCAATACGAAAAAGCCTGGGGAGCTAGATGCTATTTTAGCTGGAATGGGTTCGATTGAAGTAGAAGCGCTTACCTATATACGCGGGAGAAGTATTCCAGATCAGTTTATTATTATTGACGAGGCACAAAATTTAACGAAGCATGAAGTGAAGACGATATTAACA
>NZ_JBFUIN010000123.1:0-8135 GCF_056401855.1 Bacillus sp. P4_D3 | reverse complement strand
GAACGATACAAAAAGAAAAAACATTAAAATGAATATGCTAGACAGCATAAAAAGAAGATATGAAAACTTAATTTCATATCTTCTTTTCTCTCTATGCATTTACAGGTTCTTCTACATAAGAAAGAGCATTTTCGAAATCGGATATTAAATCGTTAACATTTTCAAGACCAACCGATAAACGGAGTAATGAATTGGAAATACCTCTTTCATCACGTGCTTCCTGTGATAAGGCTGCATGGGACATTTTTGCTGGATATGAAAGAATAGATTCAACAGCTCCTAGACTAACCGCAAAAACAGGCAGTTTAACTTTTGATAAGAATTGGCGCAGTGCATCTTCGGATTGTAAGGTGAAAGATAAAACAGCCCCAGCCGATGTTGCTTGATTTTGTTGAATACTATAACCAAGATGTGATTGTAATCCAGGGTAATAGACATTTTGAACTTTAGAGTGCTCTTGTAAAAAATGTGCGATTTTGTTGGCACCTGCAGCTGAATGTTCGAGACGTACATGCAATGTTTTAATGCCGCGAAGCACGAGAGAACAATCTTGCGGTCCTAAAATAGCACCAAAAGCGTTTTGTAGAAAGCCGAGCTTTTGAGCAAGCTCTTCATCTTTTACGACAGCTAATCCGGCGGTGACATCACTATGACCAGCAATAAATTTTGTTGCACTATGAAGAACAACATCGGCGCCAAGATCAAGTGGCTTTTGAAATAGTGGTGTCAAAAATGTATTATCAACAAAAGTAAGAGCATCAATAGATTTTGCAAGATTAGAAACAGCACGAATATCTGTCACTTTTAAAAGTGGGTTAGAAGGTGTTTCTACATAAAAGAGCTTCGTATTTGGTTTAATGTTTTCTTTTACTTCTTCCACATTGGTCATATCAACAAATGTATGTGAAACACCATAACGGGAGAGAACTTCAGTAACAATTCGATAAGTGCCTCCATATACATCTTCTGAAATAAGAACATGGTCACCTTGTGAAAGAAGGAGAAATGCAGTAGAAATGGCTGCAATGCCTGATGCAAAGGCGAATCCTTTTGTCCCGCCTTCTAATAAAGCAATGATATCTTCAAGAGCTTCACGTGTTGGATTTCCAGATCTACTATAGTCATACTTTCCGAAAGCATCTACATCAAACTGATGAAATGTTGATGTGTTATAGATGGGAACGTTAACAGCTCCTGTATGTGAGTCATGCTTGTATTGATTATGCAGTAAAAGTGTATCTATGGAATAGCTCATATTTTTACACCTTCTTTTACAAGTTTAATTGCTTGCTTTAAGTCTTGAATTAAATCATTGCTATTTTCGATGCCGACTGAAAAACGGAGAAGACGATTACACACACCGCGTGCTGTTCGAATATCTTCTGGAATATCGGCATGAGTTTGCGTTGCTGGATAAGTCATTAAACTTTCGACGCCGCCAAGACTTTCAGCAAATGTAATTAAGGATAAAGATTGTAAGAAAGGATTAATCCAAGTTTCATCTTGAAGGCGAAATGAAATCATACCACCTCTTCCTGGATAAAATACATTTGTCACACCATCTTCATCATTTAAATAAGCAACAATTGCATGAGCGTTTTCTTCATGCTGTTTCATGCGGAGTGCTAAAGTTTTCATCCCTCGAATTAATAGCCATGAATCAAACGGGCTTAAGACAGCACCAGAGGCATTATGATAATGAGCAAGCTCCTCGCAAAGAGATTTCCCTTTCGCAACGACAAGTCCGCTTAGTACATCGTTATGTCCGCCTAAATATTTAGTTGCGCTATGAAGGACGATGTTTGCACCTTCTGTTAATGGTTGCTGTATATAAGGTGTATAGAACGTGTTATCTACAATAAGAAGTAGTCCGTGCCTTTTCGCTACACTTGCTACACTTACGATATCAGTTACTTGCATTAATGGATTAGTCGGTGTTTCTATGAAAATAGCCTTCGTTTGAGATGTGATTGCTTGCTCAATTTGTTTAATAGATTGTGTATCTACGTATCTACATCGAATATTCCACTTGTCTTCATGTTCGGAAAATAGACGATATGTTCCTCCGTATAAGTCTTCGGATACGATAAGCTCATCTCCGGAACGGAATAGTGAAAGGACAAGGAGAACAGCCGCCATTCCTGAACTACAGGCATACCCTTGCTCACCGCTTTCTAAGTCTGCAATTGCCTGTTCTAAAAGACCGCGAGTCGGATTTCCAGTTCTTGAATAGTCAAAGCCAGTAGATTTACCAATTCCTTCGTGACGATAAGCAGTTGAGAAATAAACAGGTGGATTAACAGTTCCTGTTGTAGCTTCGCTACGGTTCCCGATTTGTGCTAGTTTTGTTTCGATTGTTGACATGTGAAAATTCCCCCTTTTTAAAGTGAACGACTAAGTGAAAATAAAAAAAGCCTTCTAAGAAGAAGGCTTTCGGATTGAATAGAGTCTTCTTCTCATCTGTCAAATCTTTCACAATTTGCTGGAATTAGCACCTTATTAACGAATGAATGTTAATGGTTGCTGAGGCGTCATAGGGCCAGTCCCTCTACCTCTCTAGATAAGAATGTTCGTATGAAATTTTTATTATGTTTTTAACTTTACAACAAAAGATAATTGAATTGCAACTTTATTTTAAATAATTTTTATTTTTCCGCAAGTGTCATTGACTTTTATTTTAGTGCATGCTAAATTTATAAAAAATTAACAAACATTGTTAAAAGGGGAACGTATTTCCTTTTAGCTACATAAATAAAATAATAAAGACAAACTCTTATTGAGAGCGGTGGAGGGAAAGGCCCTGTGAAACCCGGCAACCTTCAAACTAAATGTTTGAAACGGTGCTAAAACCTGCAAAACGTGTGTTTTGCATAATAAGAGGAGGAACAATTATGTCCCCCTCTTCAAAGTGAAGAGGGGGTTTTTTATATTGATAGAAATGAGGGAGATTCGTGAAATTACTAGATTTATTATCAAAAGGAGTTGTAATAGGTGATGGTGCGGTTGGAACGTTATTACATTCGCATGGTTTACAAAGTAGTTTTGAAGAATTGAATTTGTCTGACCCGGACTTAATTATATCGATCCATAAACAATATGTAGCTGCTGGAGCGGATGTTATTCAAACGAATACGTATGGTGCGAATGAAGCGAAACTCCGCATGTATGGTCTAGAAAATCAAGTTGTCCAAATTAATAAAGCGGCAGTGAATATTGCGAAAGCATCAGTAACAGAGCGGAATGCAATTTTAGGGACAATTGGAGGTATGAAACATATTGGTGCTGTTACAACGACTGATATAGAGAGAGAATTTATGTTACTTGAGCAGGCAGGTGCTTTACTAGAAGAACAGGTTGATGGATTACTATTAGAAACTTTTTATGATGAATTTGAATTATTGCATGCCGTTAAAGTATTGCGTAAACAAACGAATATTCCGATTGTTGCTCAGTTAGCGTTACATGAGGCAGGTACGACTCAAAATGGGAATGATGTCAATGAAATATTAAAACAGCTTTTGGATTACGGTGCCAATGTTGTTGGATTGAACTGTCAACTAGGGCCACTTCATATGACGGAAGCTTTCAAAATGATATCGATTCCTCAAAATGGCTATTTATCAGCATATCCGAATGCAGGTCTCCCGAATTATGTGGAGGGGCGTTACGTATATGAGGGAAGTCCAGCGTATTTTGAAGAGATGACACCAAACTTTATTGAACAAGGTATTCGTTTATTAGGTGGTTGTTGTGGTACTACCCCGGAACATATTGAAGGAATGAAACGTGCTATTGCAAATGTTGCACCTGTAATAGCAAAGGAGACGATTCAAAGGCCTAAAGTGGTCCATACACATGAGAAGCGTTCGAGAGCTCATGTTACTCTCGCAGAAAAGGCAAAGAAACAAACGACAGTTGTAGTGGAATTAGATCCACCGAAAACGTTAGACACGCAGCGTTTTTTTGAAGGGGCAAGAGCACTGAAAAGGGCTGGAGCGGATGCTATTACTCTAGCAGATAATTCATTAGCATCTCCTCGCGTTTCGAATATGGCTATGGGTGCATTATTAACGAAGCATGATATTCCAGTATTGACGCATTTAACGTGTAGAGATCATAACGTCATTGGACTACAGTCTCACTTGCTTGGATTATCAGCATTAGGTATGGAGGAAGTGCTAGCTTTAACTGGTGATCCAGCGCGCGTTGGTGATTTTCCAGGTGCAACTTCTGTATATGATTTGTCATCTATAGAGCTAATTAAAATGATTAAAGAGATGAACGACGGTCGCTCTATTTTAGGGAAATCAATTGGTCCGGCAACAAGATTTTCTGTCGGAGGGGCATTCAATCCTCATGTAAGGCATTTAAAAGCAGCGGTAAAGCGAATGGAACGAAAAATTGATGCTGGAGCTGAATATTTCTTAACGCAGCCGATATATGATGTTGCTTTAATAGAAGAAGTATATGAAGCGACAAAGCATTTGGAACAACCTATCTTTATTGGAATTATGCCGTTAGTAAGTAAGCGGAATGCAGATTTTCTTCATTTTGAAGTACCGGGTATTACGCTCCCTGAAGAGGTAAGACAAAGAATGGATGGACATAAAACGAAAGAGGCTGCTATCGAGGAAGGAATTCGTATTTCACAAGAGTTGATTGATGCGGCAATGAAATATTTTAACGGTATTTATCTTATTACGCCGTTTTTAAAATATGAAATTACAGAACATCTCGTGAAATATGTGAGAGAAAAGCAAGAAGTGAAAGAGGGTATTAATTGATGAAACGAATAGAAGAGAGATTACAACATGAAATTTTAATATTAGATGGTGCAATGGGAACGATGATCCAGCAAGAAGACTTAACAGCGGAAGATTTTGGAGGAGAAGAATACGAAGGTTGTAATGAATATTTAGTAAAAACAAGACCAGATGTGATTTTAAATATTCATAAAGTCTACATTGAAGCTGGAGCAGATATTATTGAAACGAATACGTTTGGTGCAACAAATATTGTATTAAGTGATTATGCATTGTCTCATTTAGATGAAGAGTTAAACGAAAGGGCAGCGTTTTTGGCGAAGCAAGCAGTCAAAGGAAGTGGGAAAGAAGTATATGTTGCGGGAGCGATGGGACCAACGACGAAAGCCATTAGTGTTACAGGTGGTGTAACTTTTGAAGAGTTAATCGAAGCCTATACAAGGCAAGCGAGAGGACTATTAAGAGGAGAAGTTGATGTATTGCTCGTTGAGACGAGTCAAGATATGCGTAATGTGAAAGCTGCGTACCTTGGAATTCAAGCGGCGTTTGAAGAACTAAACAAAATAGTACCTATTATGATTTCTGGAACAATTGAACCGATGGGAACGACTTTAGCGGGTCAAACAATCGAAGCCTTTTATTTATCGGTAGAGCATATGAAGCCATTATCGGTTGGGTTAAACTGTGCTACTGGTCCAGAATTTATGAGGGAACATATGCGTTCTCTATCTGATTTATCGGAGTGTTATATTTCTTGTTATCCAAACGCTGGTCTTCCTGATGAAGATGGGCATTATCACGAATCTCCGGCGTCACTTGCTGAAAAAGTAAAACGTTTTGCTGAAGAAGGATGGATTAATATTATTGGTGGTTGTTGTGGCACAACACCAGAACATATAAGTGCAATGAAATTGGCGCTTGCCTCGATTAATCCTCGTGAGCATCATGAAAGGGTTGGACATGGAATTAGTGGACTAGAAGCGTTGCAATACGATGATTCTATGAGGCCCCTATTTGTTGGAGAAAGGACGAACGTAATTGGATCGCGTAAGTTTAAAAGATTAGTAGCAGAAGGGAAATTTGAAGAGGCTGCTGAAGTGGCAAGAGCGCAAGTGAAGAAAAATGCTCATATTATTGATATTTGTATGGCAGACCCTGATCGTGATGAAATAGAAGATATGGAAAGATTCTTGGCAGAAGTTACGAAAGTGTTAAAAGTACCAATTATGATTGATTCAACAGATGAAAATGTTATGGCGAAAGCTCTTACTTATATTCAAGGAAAAGGTGTTATCAATTCTATTAATTTAGAGGATGGAGAAGAACGTTTTGAAAAAGTGACACCCCTTCTTCGGAAATACGGTGCTGCGATAGTTGTAGGGACAATTGATGAAGATGGTATGGCAGTTAGTGCAGAAAGAAAGATAGAGATTGCTAAAAGAAGCTATGAATTACTAACGAAGAAGTATGGTATACGCCCATCTGATATTATTTTTGATGCGCTTGTGTTTCCTGTAGGAACAGGTGATGAAGAATATATAGGTTCAGCGGCAGCGACTATAGAAGGAATTCGTCTTATTAAAGAAGCGTTACCAGAATGTTTAACGATTCTAGGTGTGAGTAACATATCTTTTGGTTTACCACCAGCTGGACGTGAAGTATTGAACTCTGTCTTTCTATACCATGCAACGAAAGCAGGATTAGATTATGCGATTGTTAACACGGAAAAATTAGAGCGCTATGCGTCAATTCCAGAGGAAGAAAAACGTCTTGCGGATGCATTATTATTTGAAACGACGAAAGAAACGTTAGAAAAATTCACAAACTTTTATCGTGTTGCCAAAAAGAAAGATATCGTTGTACAAGAAACGCTAACGCTTGATGAACGACTGGCAAATTATATTGTAGAAGGTACGAAGCAAGGACTACAAGAAGATCTAAGTCTCGCGCTTACAGAAGGACGAAAACCTCTGGATATTATTAATGGTCCACTTATGACAGGAATGGATGAGGTGGGGCGATTATTTAATGGTAATGAGCTTATCGTTGCTGAAGTATTGCAAAGTGCTGAAAGTATGAAAGCTGCCGTAAGTTATTTAGAGCCACATATGGAATCTAGTGATAGTGCGAAAAAAGGGAAAGTATTATTAGCGACTGTAAAAGGTGACGTACATGATATTGGGAAAAACCTCGTTGAAATTATTTTATCAAATAACGGATATGAAATTATTAATTTAGGAATTAATGTTCGTTCGGATCGAATTGTTCAAGAAGTACAAGAAAAGAAACCTGATATTATTGGTCTTTCTGGTTTGTTAGTAAAATCAGCGCAACAAATGGTAACGACTGCCGAAGATTTAAAAGCAGCGAATATTGATATTCCAATTGTTGTAGGTGGTGCAGCACTAACGAGGAAATTTACAGATAATCGTATTTCGCCATCATATAAAGGGCTTGTATGTTATGCAAGTGATGCGATGACAGGTCTTGATATTATTAACAAATTACAAAAAGAAGAAGAACGTGAAAAGATGAAGCGAGATAAAAAGGAACACCATCTTCATGTTGTGAAACAAGAGGAGAAGAAAATAGAAATTCCCGCAGTAATTGAGCCATTAGCGAAGGCGGCGGTTATGTTACCTGATTCAACAAAACGAATTGTATTACGCGATATTCCCGTTGCACATCTCGCTCCATTTCTAAATAGACAAATGCTACTTGGACATCACCTTGGATTAAAAGGAAATGTGAAGAAGCTTTTGAAAGAGGGAGATAAAAGAGCGCATGAATTGAATGATTTAATAGACGAATTATTGGTGGAAGGACAATCTTGGTTAAAACCAAAAGCGGTGTATCAATTTTTCCCGGCGCAAAGTGATGGACAAAATATAATTATATACGATCCGGAAGATCACACACGTATCATAGAGCGATTTGAATTTCCGAGACAAGGGAAAGCACCATACCGTACTTTAGGAGATTATATACGCCCGATTGGAGATGAGATGGATTATGTCGCTTTCTTATCTGTTACCGTTGGAGAAGGGGTTCGAGATATTGCAGAGGAATGGAAGGCGAAGGGAGATTATTTACGCAGTCATGCGATTCAGTCGTTAGCACTTGAATTAGCAGAAGGACTTGCTGAAAAAACACATATGCTTATTCGTGATCGTTGGGGAATTTCAGATTCACCTGAACTGACGATGGAAGAGAGATTCCGTACAAAATATAGAGGAATACGCGTATCATTTGGTTATCCAGCATGCCCAGAACTTGCTGATCAAGAAAAATTATTTCGCTTAATTCATCCAGAAGAAATAGGTATTTCATTAACAGAAGGATTTATGATGGAGCCAGAAGCGTCTGTAACGG
>NZ_JBFUIN010000122.1:0-8279 GCF_056401855.1 Bacillus sp. P4_D3 | reverse complement strand
CAATATACGTTCCTCAACATAAAAGATTTTAATACTCTCAAATACAAAAAACGTTATTCTTTTTGTAGAAATATACAGAAAGGATGACGTTTTTTATGAATCTTTCGATTCAAAGTGAACTACAATTATTTGTTGAAGAATTATATGAACATCTTACCCCTTCGTTCTTGGAAAATCTCGCTAGAGAACTAGGTTTTGTACAGCGAAAACGTAAATTTTCAGGGCATGATTTAGCTACTATATGCGTCTGGATTAGCCAACGAGTAGCGAGTGATTCTTTAGTGAGACTGTGTAGTCAACTTCATGCTGTTACAGGAACCACTATGAGTCCAGAAGGACTCAATAAGCGTTTCAATAAAAAAGCTGTTTGCTTTTTAAAACATATTTTCTCTTCGTTATTAAAAAGTAAAATTTGTGAAACATCAGTAATTCCTAGTTCTTCAATTGCTTATTTTTAACGAATTCGTATTTTAGATGCAACAATTTTTCAAGTGCCAAAGCATTTAGCTAGTGTATATCCTGGATCAGGTGGTTGTGCTCAAACAGCGGGTATAAAAATTCAGTTAGAATATGATTTACATAGTGGACAATTTTTAAATTTTCAAGTTGAACCAGGGAAAAATAATGATAAAACCTTTGGAACAGAGTGTTTAGCGACATTACGTCCCGGAGACCTCTGTATYCGGGATTTAGGCTATTATTCACTGGATGATTTAGATCAAATGGATCAACGTGGTGTGTATTATATATCACGACTCAAATTAAACAATATGGTGTATATCAAAAATCAATTTCCTGAATACTTTCGAAATGGGGCAATAAAAAAACAGTCTCAGTACATCAAAGTTGATTTAGAACAAATTATGAATACCTTAAAACCTGGGCAGGTCTATGAAATAAAAGATGCTTATATTGGAAAAAATACAAAACTATTCACTCGGGTGATTATGTATCGATTAACAGAAAAACAACTTCGTGAACGTAGGAAAAAACAAGTGTATACGGAAAGTAAAAAGGGTATTACGTATTCAGAGAAAAGCAAACGATTAGCTGGCATTAACATATATGTTACCAATACACCTTGGGAGATTGTTCCGATGGAACAAATACATGATTTTTACTCCCTCCGCTGGCAAATCGAAATCATATTTAAAACTTGGAAATCTCTATTTCAAATTCATCATTGGCAAAATATCAAACAAGAGCGATTAGAATGTCATGTTTATGGCAAACTCATTGCCATTTTTCTATGTTCTTCTACTATGTTTAAGATGCGACAATTGATTTTACAAAAGAAACAAAAAGAATTAAGCGAATATAAAGCAATTGGAATGATTCAAGATCATTTATACATTTTGTATCAAGCCATACAACAAAACACCCAAGAAATAACAAAGATTCTTATCCATCTGTTCCACCTCCTACAAAAGAATGGACGGAAATCTCACCGATATGAGAAGAAAACAGTCTTTGATATTTTGGGTGTTGTTTATGAGTACAATGGATTGAGAAGACAAAAGAAAGCTGTATAATTTTTGAAATTTGGCCGATTGAGGTTTATTTGGCATGTTCATTTTTAAGGATACAAAGTATTTTAAGCGTTTTTTCATTCATATGAACGAAAGATCATTTTGTTTCCATTCTTAAGTTGATGGGCATGTATGGTGACCCCATGCCCATCAACTTAAGAAAACAAATCCACCCCAAAACGAAAAAATGAGCTTTTTTATTACAAGTTAGCACAAAATTTCGTTCTGGGGGTAGTTGTATCTTCTTAGCTTGATGACGATGTGGCGGTACCTCTTCTTTTTACAGGAAGAATTGGTGTTTTAACATAGAAAAAATGTTTAAATAAATAATTTCGACATATACATTTGGATTATTTATCCTTACTACTTTACTTGAGTTTGTTGTCCGTCTACTATTGTTGCTGTACTATCTTTCACTAAAAAATGAACAATCGGTAGTACTAGAAAACTAGCCATTGCACATAATATGCCAATAGATAAGAATGTCTGTCCGTGAACTAATAACCAGGAAGCACTTGCAGATGCAAACATCATTCCAATATACATCGCTGAGCTATTAAGAGCCATTACGGTACCCCTTACCTTTGGACTTAATTCTGAGATTAAAGCAGTTAATGAAGATTGTCCAAACCCAATTGATGTACTCCATACTACGTGTACAATAATTGCAGATATTAAATGTTCAGTTAACAATGAGAAACTAATAACCCCAATTGCAGCGATAATAGTAGCAATTGAAATAACTACTTTTTTACCGATTTTATCTGCTAATTTACCACCTATGACGTTGCCTATAATACTACCTGCTCCCGCCAAAAAAATTACCATTCCTGTTTTTTCTACACTAAAATCAAAATTTTCTTTGTAATAAACTCCAATATAAGAAAACATCCCCTGTAAACCAATAGTCCACAAGAAAGTAGATAATAATGCAAAGAATATAGATGTATTTGTAAACGCAGTTTTAATCGCAGACACCATTGCCACTGGTGCAGACACTGGAATTTGATTAGTTGGTGGCGTTTTAGGCAACATGATCATTACAATAATTGCAACCAACATTGCTAAAATCCCTATACCATAAAAGGTCCATTGCCAGTTACCAACAGAAGTTAAGAAAGCCCCAATCGGTACTCCTAAAACTGTTGAACCAACCATTGCCCCCATTACCATTCCCATTGCCATACCACGCATTTTATAAGGTATTTTATCACCTATCAATGCAAATATACTTGGCATAATCATAGCTCCTGATAACCCTGTTAATGCACGGAAAACTAAAATCGTGTTAAAATCTTGAGTTAGTCCTGTACAAAAAGTTCCTATTGAAAATATAAACATTCCTGTTACAATCATTTGTTTACGACCAAATTTATCAGAAATCGGTCCGAAAAATGGAGCTGTTAATCCATAAAATAAAGCGTAAGAGGTAATTAACCACCCTCCTTTTCCCATCGGTGTTGCAGTGGATTTGGCGATATCAGGAATTAAAGGTGATACCACTAAAGAATCCATTCCAACAAAAAATGCTACAACTGCTAGTAAAAACAACATAGGTTTAATTCCTTTGTCATTCACTTAAACCTCTCCTTGTCTTTTGATTTTATTTCACATATGAAATATATATCCAAACATATACTTCATATATGAAGTATATGTTTAAACAAAAGTGTAACTATTAGTTACACTTTTATTATTCCTTTTTCAACATTTAATAAATGGCGTTTATGGTCTTTGAGAATTTCTGATAAAGTTATAAATTTTTCTTCATCAAAATAAGAAAAGTTTTCTTTAAGAAATACCTTATATTGAATATTTACTTTTTCTTTTGTTTCTTTACCTTTTTCAGTTAAATATACCAGGGTTTCTCTTTGATCAGCTGGATTTTTAGTAGTTGTTACAAAACCATCTCTCTTCATTCGTTGAATCATAGTAGTAACATTACTAGGAGCGCAACCAATTTTTTGTTTTAAATCAGACATAGAAGTTTTTTCTGAATCTGATAACACTTGTATTACTCCAAATTGAACTATACTGATGTCGAATTGTTCTAATTGACTTTCCAGATTATTTTGTAATTGATGATATACATCTCTAATTAAAGTATATAATTCTCTTGCCACTATTTGCATAGAAAACACCCTTTCTTCAGAGAATGAAGTCTACACTAGACAAATTAGATATGAATAATTATATTTTCTGTCAAATAATGAATATGTTACTTTACAACTATTCCTACATATCTCTCTTATTTCTCTGAAAGCTACCATATATTTCATATATGAATTATATGGCATAAATAAACAACAGTCAATTCTTGATAATATTCTTGCTCTCAAAGGGGTACCGCCCATTGTCATCAAGATAAAACGAAAAAAACGTTATTCTTTCTAAAAAATGCTAGATTAGTAAGGATGACGTTTTCTTATGAATCTCTCGATTCAAGATGAACTACAACCATTTGCGGAAGAATTACAACGATATGTTTCACCTGTATTTTTAGAAGAACTTGCAAGAAATCTTGGGTTTGTAAAGCGAAAACGCAAGTTTTCTGGATCAGACTTAGCTACTATTTGTATTTGGATGAGTCAACGGATTGCAAGTGACCCATTAGGCCTCACCATATCATTCCGGGAATTCTGTACGTTTAGACACATTATTGTCACAATCAACCCCTTTTGCTGTACGCGAAGAGATATTTGTTCAGAAAATCTTAATTAATTGTTAATGAATGGTAACAAAATAAAATACACACCGCTCGAAGCATCGAACGGTGTGTTCTATCAAGATATAAAGATTATACTCTTATCCCTTTTATCACCACATCAACAATCGATTTTGCAAGGTTGTCGTCCAAAGGTGCATGTCCTGTAAGAAGTCGATATATCATAGGCCCATAAATTAAATCAATGATAATTTTAGAGTCTATATCGTTTCGAATCTCGTTGCGATCAAATCCCCGCTGCAACATAACTTGCACAGCATTTTGTCGACTGACTAGGAACCGTTCACGAAATATGGTAGCTATATGAGGATCGTATTGACTTTCAGCAATGAGTTGGGTAAACACCTTACCAATAGGACTTTTATAAAATCGCATAACTGAAAGTAACTGTTGTAAAAAATCTTCACGTACAGATCCAGTATCAGGTATTTTAACCTCTGCTTCCATTTTAAATAGAAAAGCATCTATTGAAACTACATTCTTGTTTGGCCACCACTTATAAATAGTTGCTTTGCTAACCTCAGCACGGGCAGAAATCTCATCAACAGTTGTTTTCCGAAGTCCTTCTTCAAACAAAAGTTCGATAGTAGCTTTCAGAATGCGCTCACTTACTTTATTGCTGCGGGGTCTCCCTCGCTTATGCTCAGAATTTGACTGTTTTACCTCGTAATTAACCAATTTGTTCATCCTCTATATTTGTGCTTAATGTGACAGTTTGCCAATTATTTAAATCTGTTTTGACTTGTTCAAGTTTTGTTTTTATTCGTTTTAGGGAATCAGGCCCCAAAACAAGTCTTAGTGGTGGATCATCAGCTGCAACAACCTTCAAGATAGCTGAAGCTGCCTTTTTAGGATCACCAGGCTGATTACCGCTACTTTCATTAGCCTTTTCTCGTGTTTGTCCTGAAGTATTTGTATAATCTTTAATAACTGTATTAACAGAACGCATAGAACTTGCAAGAAAATCGGTACGAAACATTCCTGGTTCGACAATGGTAACGTGAATACCTAAAGGTTTCACTTCTAACGATAACGCTTCCGATAATCCTTCCACTGCAAATTTAGTGGAGTTGTAGATTCCCCATCCTATAGAACCTGAAAATCCACCAACTGAAGAGATATTGATAATATGACCGGACCTTTGGGATCGAAGATGGGGTAAGACAGCTTGTGTTACAGCATGCAAACCAAAAACATTAGTAGAAAATACTTGTTTTACTTCCTCCAGGTTCGCTTCTTCCACTGCGCCTAACAGTCCATACCCGGCATTATTGACTAAAATATCAATATGCCCAAATTTTTCAATGGCTTTTTCGACTGATTCTTGGATCTGATAAGAATTCGTTACGTCTAAAGGCAGGATTAATAAATGATTATTATCTTGAAAAGATTGTGCTAAAATTTCTGGTTTACGTGCTGTAGCTACTACCATATCACCTTGTTCAAGTGCTGCCTCAACTAATGCACGTCCAAATCCTTTTGAAGCTCCAGTAATGAACCAGACCCTACTATATACAATGTTTTCCTTATCCAATGTGCATACCTCCATTTTTTAGGGATTTTTACTGATAATTATATAGTAAACTAAACGTTTAGTATTGTGTACTGTATTTATCAAAAATGCCAGAGAAAGGTTTTCACACACCAGTTCTTACGTTGTGGATGAAAACGGAATCCACATAATTTATGTTGAGTCTTTGTTAAGAAACTCTTATGTTTATGAACAGAGAATAAAACTCAATAATATCAATGTTTTCTAGTTATAACCATGTTCATAAAGTGTGTAAACAAATCAATGTTCAATTAAACTTAGGTTTTTATCTTTTTGAACATGTATTCAGCTTGTAATGATAAGGGTTTGTAGGCCTTAGCGTACAATTTTCCCAGAGTGATATAGTAATCCCTTATATATCTTAAACCTTTTGTAAATCCTTTTATTTAAATGTATAATTGTATTGAAAGTCATAAATTTAAGAATTGAGGTGACCATTATGAAAAGTTTTGGTGCGTTAGCATGCTCCGCTTTCTTAACAGCAATGCTGATATTGTATAATGTCCAATCTTTTTATAATAAATTTACAATAGGAAATACATATTACTGGATAAATGTTGTTCTGGTTGTGATATTTCTGATATCCTTTATCATCGATATAAAGAATATCATCAAGAAAAACTACAAAACTTCAGAATCAAACTAAGGAGCCTGTATTGGTTCCTTTTTCTATGCAAAATAAAAAAGCAGCGTATTTGGTTAATTTATGTCCAAATTATTTCTAAACGTACAATTTTCCCGAAATGATATAGTGACCCCATGCCCATCAACTTAAGAATTTAGAATTCCCCCAAAAATTATGAGTTTTTTGTTGCGAGTTGTCACAAAATTTCGTTTTTATGGTAGTTTTATTTTCTTAGCTTGATTGCGATGAGCGGTACCCCATAAAGGCCCCTGATACATAATTGATGTTCTGCCATTTGTAGAAAACAATCCACTTATACCATTTTAACAAGAAGAAATATCTCGTCCATGTTGTAATATTGGCTTACGTTAAGCTTGTGAAAAAATCATATTCATGTATAATACAATTGATGTATGATACATTAGTTGTAGGAGGGTGACCTTTTTGAAAAGAGAAGATGCCTTAAAACTAAGAACAGATATTAAGAAAATGATTATAATAACTGGGGTTTTTGAATCTCAAAATTTGCCCAATGGACCATTTGAAAAACCTTTACCAACTTCTCAAATGATGGCGTTAGAGGAACTAGAGGTGGAAAAATTAACTGTTTGGCAACTATCCAATAAACTTAGATTAGAGACTTCAACTGTAAGTAGATTGGTAGATAAGTTAGTAAAAAAGGGGCTTGTTTATCGTGAAGTAAATGAAAAAAATAGAAGAGAACTTTTTCTGCACCTCACAGAAAAAGGTCACATAACTGTTAATTGCTTAAGAGAGCAATCCATTACATTTTATCAAAGTATTCTCAATAATTTATCAGAATCAGAACAAAAAATAGTTGTGGATGGTTTTGAATTATTTATTGATTCTATTTCTAAGCCTTTTGATTAGAGTGAGGTAAATCATAACATTTGGAGGATAAAATGAGTTTGGATTTCGAACGTCCTATTATTGAATTAAAAGAGAAATTTGATGAATTAAAGAAAATTATGAAAGAAAATAATGTAGATTTATCGTCAGAAATTCATGTATTAGAAAAACGTTTAAATAAAATGCAAGATAAAATTTATTCTAATATTACACCTTTTCAACGAGTTCAAATTGCAAGGCTACGTAACCGGCCCACGACATTGGACTATATACCTTTATTGTTTACAAACTTTCTCGAACTTCATGGTGATCGATTATATGGTGATGATAAAGCAATGATAGGTGGTATTGCAAAATTTAAAGGGATGCCCGTTACGGTTATTGGTCATCAAAGAGGTAGAAATACAAAGGAAAGTATAGAAAGAAATTTTGGAATGGCACATCCAGAAGGTTATAGAAAAGCGCTAAGACTTATGAAACAAGCTGATAAATTTAATCGCCCTATTATTACATTTATTGATACAATAGGCGCCTATCCAGGGAAAGGGTCTGAAGAACGTGGAATTTCTGAAGCGATAGCTCGAAATCTATTTGAAATGGCTACACTTAAAGTGCCAATTGTTTGTATTGTAATTGGAGAGGCATCAAGTGGTGGAGCTCTTGGCCTTAGTGTCGGTAACCATATCCATATGTTAGAGTATTCATGGTACTCGGTAATTTCGCCAGAAGGAGCAGCATCTATCCTATGGAAGGACGCTAAGTATGCTCCAGAAGCTGCTGAACATATGAAAATTTCAGCAAAAGATTTAAAACATTTAGGAATTATTGATGAAATCATTCCTGAAATTAAAGGTGGAGCACAAAATGATATAAAATCACAGGCAAAAATGATTGAATCTGTAATCGAATCATCTCTAAAAAAATTGATACTATTATCCTCGGAAGAGCTTATACAACTGCGATATGAAAAGTATAGAC
>NZ_JBFUIN010000121.1:0-8326 GCF_056401855.1 Bacillus sp. P4_D3 | reverse complement strand
TGAAGTAATGTACTTAAAACTATAAGACAGGATTATTGCTTTCCTATATAATTATAGTAAACAAAAGATAGGTTATTTAAGGATGGCTGATATGTTGAAAACAAAAACTAAATATCAAACTTGGATACGAATTTACAAACTAATTATTTTTTTGGTTATTTCACTCATTCTTCTCTTGGTAACATTATTACCTGTTAATTTATATTTGCGAGTCCTGTCAGGTATTTTTGCGTTACCTTTTATTTATATAGCATTTATACTTTCTTATTCAGTTTACCAATTTGCAGCAGTTGGGGGGAATTATCAGTCAAAAATACATGATTTAATTGTTGCCAAAGTGAATTGGGATGAAAAAGGAAAAATACTAGATATAGGAACCGGTAGTGGTTCACTGATTATTAAACTGGCAAAGACTTTTCCTAAGTCCTTTCTAACTGGAATTGATTATTGGGGCGGAAATTGGGAATATTCCAAATCCCAATGCCAACAGAATGCTGAAATAGAAGGGGTCTCTGATAGAATTGATTTTCTGAAAGCAAGTGCTGCAGAACTCCCTTTTACTGATGATGAATTTGATATAATTGTAAGCTGTCTAACATTTCATGAAGTAAAAGATAGAGAAAATAAAACTGAAGTAATTAAAGAGGCATTAAGAGTGTTAAAACCCGGTGGTGAATTTGTTTTCTTAGATTTGTTTATGGATGAAAAAATATTTGGGGATGAAATAGAGCTCTTAAATGTCTTAAAGAAACATGGTGTATCTGAATTGAATAGCTACAAGCTTGCTGAAGAAATGGAGTTACCAAAACTCTTATTGAACAAAAAAGTATTAGGAAATGCAATGATTTTGAGTGGTAGGAAATAAGAATGCACTAATTCGCCCTTATAATAGCGCGGACTTCTCTATTATAAGGGCGACTACTTAATTTAACTTAACAAAGTGATGTAGCTCTATTTGTTTTTTGCATCTTTTTTAGCAACATCGTAACTTTATTTCAAACCCACACACCTAACCCCAACAAAAAAATCCCCCGAAACCCGGGGGACCCATCAAACCCTCACCGCCACCACATCCGGCACTTGCTTCGCAATCTCCTCACCAATTTTTATACTAGCTGTTGCCGCCGGAGACGGTGCGTTGCAAATATGCAAAGAATTAATGCCAGGGATAATACAGAAGTCATCAACCATATTTCCGTTTGATAAAATAGCTTGTGCCCTTACCCCTGCATGCGTTGGGACGATATCTTTTTCTGTAAGTTCTGGTATTAAGCGCTGCAAGCTTTTTAAAAATGATTGTTTACTAAATGAGCGCACCATTTCTTTTATGCCTTCTTTCATATTTGGCATCGCCATTTTCCAAAAGCCTGTGTATGTCATTGTTTCCATGAAGTCTTTAATATCGAAGTCCGTTTTCGTATAACCTTCGCGTTTGAAGCTTAATACTGCGTTTGGTCCTGCATGTACGTCCCCGTTTATCATTCTTGTGAAATGAACACCTAAAAATGGGAATTCTGGATTTGGAACTGGATAGATTAAATGTTTTACAAGATGGCGTTTTTCCGGGACGAGTTCATAATATTCACCGCGGAACGGAACAATTTTCATATCCGTTAATATTCCTGTCTTTTTCGCAATACGATCACTATGTAAGCCAGCGCAGTTAATGAGAAATTTCGTTTTAAATACACCTTGATTCGTCTCAATTGTTACGGCGTCTTTCTTCTCAGTAATACGCTCCGCCGTTGTTCCTAAATGTATTTCTCCGCCGCTTTCTTGAATCAAGCGGGCAAATGCATAACTTACTCCTCTATAGTCAGCAATCCCGCAAGAAGGAACACGGATTGCGCCAAGTCCCTTTACATGAGGTTCAATTTCAGCTAATTCTTCCTTACCTATTTTTTCAATATGTAAATCGTTTTGTAAGCCTCTTTCATATAAGTTATGTAAAAGAGGAAGTTCGTCCTTTTCTGTAGCGACAATTACTTTTCCGCACATGTCATAAGCGATGTCATTTTCTTTACAAAATTGAACCATAGCTGCGTTTCCTTCTTTAGCAAACTTCGCTTTATAACTCCCTGGTTTATAGTAAATTCCAGAGTGAATTACTCCACTATTATGTCCAGTTTGATGATGTGCAAGTTCCTTTTCTTTTTCAATGATCGCGATTTTCGCACGAGGGAATTTTTTCGTTAAAGCCATTCCAGTTGAAAGCCCAACAATTCCTCCGCCAATAATTATAAAGTCATACATCCTACTTCCCCCTTAATAGTATAAAAGGCAGGTCTCTTTAAAAGACCCGCCGTACATATTATTTAGAAAAACAACCACGTTGACGCATTAGTTCTCTATATAAATCTTTATTTTTCTCAAACGCAGCTCTTCCGTGCATCCAAAATAAATTGTTTAACAGAACTAAGTCACCAATTGGTAATTTCAATGCATGTGTTGCTGGTGAGTTTTCAACAGAATATGATAAGTCTTTCAGATAGTTTGCTTGTTCAATATTATCTGGATAAGCGAACTGATCAATAAAACAAATACATGGTGCGTTATTCACATCAAAAAACGTTTCACGATAGACGATTTCTTGCGCATTTTTACTTGGTGGTGCTTTATACGTAACTTTAACAGATGCGAGCGAATGATTTCTAAATTTTTGAAGATCTTCCCAATCGTCTAAATGTAGTAAACGGGATTCCCCTCCTACTGCATTTTGCTCTTCAATTTTCATCATAAGAAGCCAATCTGTCGGTTCATCAACGAATGTACCGTCTGTATGAAGTGTAAACAATCGGTACGCTTGACGAAGGTAAGAATCACTACTATCTGTATCTTTCACATTAAATCTAGCATAATACGTTCCCGTCATTGCATCAAAGTTTGGCTCCCCGATTAAATGTGTTAACGCTGTTGCAAATTTCACGTAGTCTGCTGGATCTGCCGTTTCACCTTGTACCCCAATTGTAAATCCGCCCGTTTCACGGTCATGAACAATGCCGCGAATGTTATCCATAAATGATTGCCCAAAAATCTTTCTCATTCCATCAGCAAGATTAAACCGAGAATAAGGAATGTATTGTAATGACTGCTCTGAATGCTCTTTTACCTCTTCAAAAAACTGCTTAAGCAATTGCTGATTTAACACAATATGGTATAAACGCTTATGCTCTGGATGAGGAACAATCTCATATCCCTCATATTTCTTTGCAAACTTCATCTTCGCACTTTGTTCTGTAATAATCGACATTTCAATTCCTCCCTAATTTAAATATGAAGAACTTATTGACGTTTTTTACAGACAGTTATCCTTATCTTCTTATGCTGAGATTCGGTCTTACTGCCCTAACATCGAAAAAGCCAGTCATACGCATCCACGACATAAAATCGTAGAAACGTACAACTGGCTCATAATTACGAGTGTTCTTTAATCTCTTAAAGTACAATAATAATAGACAGTTTGTATGAAAATATTTGTAACACAGGAAAGCAAGATCGAATATAGAGAAGGCTAATTTCTCGTATGGATCTTATTAATTAAATAATAATTCATAATATTCTAACTGTCAATTCGTTTTTTATTATTTTCTCGACATACTTTACACATTTTACAAATCCCCTTACTTTCCGCACATCCTCTTTTTTTCGTCTCTTGTTTTACAACTTGAACTTCATTTAACTTTTTCATAGTTTTTGCCTCCTCAATATAAAAAGACAGTCGTATCCCGTTAACGGAAATACAACTGGCTCTCGTTTATGGCTATATAAACTAGACAGTTTTTATGGTGTTGTTTCCTCGTACTCTCCTCTGGGCTGTTCATCATTTAAATAACTTACGTATTGGCGATGTAAATCCTTTACCGCACTAACGATAGCATTTTGCGCTTTTCCTTGATAATGGTCCATAATATCTTGAACGATTTCTTCAATACCATCTTGCAAACTATGCCCTCTCAACATTTGAGCGACGAAGTCTCTACCATGCTCTGTCGCAAGCGTACATGACGCTTCAATAATGACATGATATTTATGATCTGCCTCAATTGTAATTGTTAGTGTCTCGTACATACTGCGAACAGCCATCCCTTTCGGAAGTCTCGAATGTCCTGCCATAAAAAATGTCCCTTTACGCATATTTCATCCTCCGTTACTATGTTTTTTATCGCTTATACTTGATCTACGTATACTGTCTTTATTCTTGTATAAAATTCTTTCGCCGCTTTTCCTTGTTCACGCGGTCCAGCACTAGAGTTTTTCATTCCGCCAAACGGAACTTGTGGTTCTGCTCCTGCAGTTTCTGAATTCACGTGTACCATTCCGACTTCCATATCATCAATAAACCTTTGCGATAAACTTAAATTATTCGTACAAATCGATGCACTGAGTCCGTATTCTGTATCGTTCGCTAAAGAAACTGCTTCTTCATAACTATTCACTTTAAATAAACATATAACTGGGCCGAAAATCTCTTCTCTCGCAATGCGTGCATCTTTATCGACATTTTCAAAAATAGTCGGTAAAACATAGCACCCTCGCTCCAGTTCAGATTCGCCTGGCACGCTGCCTCCATACAGTAAAGAAGCCTCTCCTTTTCCTACTTCAATCATCGATAAAATAGATTGCTGCTGACCCTTGGAAACACATGGGCCCATAAATGTATCCGGTTCTAGCGGGTTCCCAACTGTAAGAGCTTCCGTGCGCTGCAACAGTCGACCCTTGAACGCTTCATAAATGTCCTCTTCGACTATTACTCTACTTGTTGCAGTACATTTTTGCCCTGTTGACATAAACGCACCTTTTATCGCAATACTTACCGCCTTTTCAATATCGGCATCTTTTAATACAACTAACGGATTTTTTCCGCCCATTTCTAATTGTGCTTTTTTCTGAGTTTCAACCGCTGCTTTTTGAATGATGTTTCCAACGTGATTAGAACCAGTAAAGGATACCGCTTTTATATCCGGATTTCCCGTTAATTCTGCTCCAACTTCAGAGCCTTTTCCGAATACACAATTTATAACGCCTGCTGGAATGCCTACCTCATGAAAGGCATTTACAAGATGGTACACCGATTTTGGCGTAACTTCGGCCGGCTTCATGACAATCGTATTTCCGTAAATAAGTGCCGGCGCCATTTTCCACGCTGGAATCGCAATTGGAAAGTTCCACGGTGTAATTAATCCAACTGGCCCTACTGCTACACGTTTACTGTAAAGCATTGTACTTTCATTAGCAGACGGGATGAGCTCTCCGATCGGCTGATTTGCTTCCCCTGCATAATATTCAAGAATGCTAATCGCCCGCTTCGTCTCTCCTATTCCTTCCGCAATCGTCTTTCCTTCTTCGCTTGTTACATCTAGGCCAACTTCATTTACCTTTTCTTTTAAAATAGCTGCCGCTTTCCATAAATAACTTGCTCTTTCTTGAAACGATAACTTTTGCCATTTATGAAACGCTTCTTTCGCTGATGCGATTGCTACTCGTGTATCTTCTACTGAACTAAACGGGAATTCACCTAGTACTTCCCCGTTATGCGGATTATAATTTTTCACGTATGCATTCGTAGAAGGTTCTCTCCACTCACCGTTTATATAATTGAAAAACCTCATTCCCCTGCCCCCACCGTTTTTATTTTGATAGTTTCGCAATAGCAGCTTCTAAAATAGTAAGCCCTTCTTCAAGCTGTTCATCTGTTATAACGAGAGGCGGTAAGAAGCGAAGTACGTTACTATAAATACCAGCGCTTATCGTAATGACCCCTTTACTATGCGTTTCCTTCATAATCGCTTTAACCTCTTCTGCTGCTGGCTCTTTCGTCTCTTTATCTTTTACAAGCTCGATTGCAGTCATAGCACCAAGGCCTCTAACATCACCAATTAGTTCGTATTTATCTTTCCAGCTATTAAACACTTCCATCATGCGCTCGCCAATTTCTACAGCACGATGTACTAAATTCTCTTCTTCGATTACATCTAAAACAGCTAATGCAGCCGCGCAAGCAGCCGGACTTCCTGAGAAAGTACCACCTAATTGACCTGGTCCAGGTGCATCCATCAAATCCGCTCTTCCTGTTATCGCGCTAAGCGGCATTCCAGCAGCGATTGATTTTGAAAAAGTCATTAAATCAGGAGCTACGCCGAAATGATCCATTGCAAATAAACTGCCCGTACGAGCGAAACCAGTTTGAATTTCATCCGCAATCATAATGATTCCGTACTTATCACAAATATTCCGGACACCTTGCATAAACGTAGTCGTCGGAACGATAAATCCACCTTCTCCTTGAAGCGGTTCCAAAATAATTGCAGCGATATTATCACTTGCTACTTCCTCTAACATAAAGCGTTCGAAATACGCTAAAATTTGCGCGTCTACTTCTTCTGGTGTCAGTCCTTCTTCAGCACGGTAATAGTACGGATATGGTAATTTGTATACTTCTGATACAAACGGCCCAAATCCATGCTTGTACGGTTTCACTTTACTTGTCAGTGACATCGTCAAAAGTGTACGTCCGTGATATGCACGCTCAAACGAAACAATCGCGCTTCTTCCCGTAGCTTTTCTCGCAATCTTCACCGCATTTTCTACTGCTTCTGCACCACTATTCGCAAACATCGTTTTTTTCTTAAAATCACCTGGCGTTAACTCATTCAGTCTTTCCGCGAGTGTAATATAACTTTCATAAGGCGCTACGTGAAAACAACTATGAATAGAAGATTCCACTTGATCTTGAATCGCCTTTACTACTTTCGGATGACAATGCCCGACGTTTTGCATACCAATTCCGCCCGCAAAATCGATTAACTCATTACCATCTACATCAGTAATAATCGCTCCTTTTGCTGATTGCACATACAACTCTGTAATATTGTAAGGCCCTTCTGGCACCGCATTTTTTCTTCTTTCATGTAATATGCTAGATTTTGTAGTTGTAATATCTTTCTTCTCTTTCAACATGGAACATTACCCCTTTTCTTATTCTTTTTCTATGCTAACTTCTGAATCTTTTATAATCGTAAAATCATTCAACTTTTGCTTATCGAACTTTCTAACTCTTAAAAAATAACTTATTATTACTAGAATCATAGCTAATAATGTCATGTAAAACTGCATACGCATATCTTCTATAAATGCTTGTGAAACAAATATCGTAATAATCATTAAAAGCGTTGCATATGTGAGATAAGGGAATAACCACATTTTCACTTTTAGCTTTCCAGCCCCTTCTCTTTCCCTCTCTCGTCTTAACCTGACATGTGAAACGGCAACGAACATATACATCAGCATCGTTACCCCTCCTGAACTATTCGCTAAAAACGCAAACAGTTTATCAGGAGATATAAATTTCAACATCGCGCAAATAAATGCAAATACGATACTTGCATAGATCGCTACAACCGGTGTCCCTCTACTATTTAACCGTGAGAAACTAGCCGGAGCATCTCCTTTTTTAGCAAGTGAAAATAACATACGCGAACTCGTATATATACCTGAGTTCATAACGGAAAGTAGTGATAAAAATACAACACCATTCATAATTTCTGCGGCTGCAGGTACCCCTGCCATATTAAATAAACTTGCATACGGAAGTTTTAATAACTCCTTATCCGTCCACGGAATAAACATAACTAAAATTGTTACTGATCCTACGAAGAAAAGCATAAGGCGCCATACTACACTATTAATAGCTCGTATAACATTCTTCTCTGGATTTTCCGATTCCCCGGCTGCAATCGCTGCTACTTCGCTTCCCGATAAAGAGAAGGAAATAAATACAACGCTCAGTAAAACAGGGACAATTCCATTTGGAAAGAAGCCTCCATTTTCCGTAACCATAGCGAGACTCGGTCTCTCCACTCCTGGAACAAATCCAAAAAACATCGAAACTCCTAAAATTAAAAACGCAACAATCGCAATAACTTTAATAAACGCTAACCAATATTCAAACTCACCGTAGAGTTTTACTGAATATACATTCGTCATCGTCATTAAAAGGACCATACATAAACTCGCCAGCCATGCTGGAACCGACGGGAACCAATTGTTAATCATCACGCCTAAAAGCACCGCTTCAATTGCGATAATAATGACCCAGTTAAACCAATATAACCACCCGATCGTATACCCTGCCCACGGCCCAATTGCTTTATTCGCATACGTTGCAAAAGAACCGCTATCAGGATTTTCCGCTGCCATCTCTCCTAACATCCGCATCACGAGCACAACCATTAAAGCGCCGATAATATAGGACAAAATCGCTGCTGGACCCGTCGATTGAATAATCGTTCCACTTCCTACAAACAAACCACCACCGATAACCCCGCCG
>NZ_JBFUIN010000120.1:0-8356 GCF_056401855.1 Bacillus sp. P4_D3 | reverse complement strand
TAGTAAATCAGTATCAGCAATTCATTTTAGACAAACTAAAAGAAAATTTTCAAACATTATCTGAGGAAGAGCGTGAAAAGCTCATTCATTCTCTTAAAACCATTCAAAATTTAATTTTGAAAACAAACGCATAAAGCTGCTTCTAAATAGAAGCAGCTTTATGATTCGTAATAATTACCATAGTATACATTTGAATATGGCCATGTCATTAAATACGGCTTTTGTTCTTGAACAGGTTGCTGCTGAGGCTGTTGCATTTGCTGTATTTGTTGCTGTGGATACACTCCGAATTGCTGCCTCATATCATTTACAGCATAATAATTTGTATACGGATATACTTGAGGTACGTAGTAATAATACATTCATTCTCTCCCCCTTTTTCTTAAACATATTCAAAGGAGAAAATGAATGTGACATTCTTTATATTTGTACAAGTGGTTCTCTCACTTGTTTCTTTCTTTTCTTCAAACGTAACTTACGATTCTTTTCATATAAATAATGCACTACGAAATATGAAATTACCCCAAACACAATTCCTATTATCGTCATACCAATTAATACATATACTTCACTCTGTAATAAGCTCTTTAACATCGTAAAAATATGGCTCGAAAACAAATTTGATATCGTAAATGGTTCATGATGTATTTTCTGTACATCAAATGGATAAATTATTTTCCCTAATGCATAAGCAAACGGAAATAAAAATACTGGGAGAAACGATATTTTCCCAATAATATTACCAATGACTGCGGCTGGAAAAGATCCCTTTGCTAACCTGACAATTGGATAAAATATTAAATATACGAGCGATGCCGTATAAATCACCAACATTTCTAAACCAAATCCAATAGCAAAACCTAACGACACTTTCTTTGCTCCTTCTGGCGATCGAAGCAACTTAAAATATTGAAACTTTAATATTCTCCACATTCGCTGAAAAAACGAATATGTTTTCTTAGTTGTTTTCAAATTCATCATCTCTTTAACTATATTTTTTTATCTAGTATGTCCTTACATGATATGAAAAATAAAGTGAAACTATAATCAGTGGGGGTTTTGTTCATCCCCCACTGATTATTAGTTGAACCAATCGGGCGTTTACGGGCAGTTKATCTCCCACCTAACTTCTTTGCTCCAGCCGAATTTTGAGGTGGGAGTTTTACTGCCCGTTAATGCGGGATAAAATTAGTTTTCTCTTTTTATTATAAATGATATAGAGATAATTAACTAAATATACATCAGACATTTCAGCATAAAAAAACCTTCCTTTTAGGAAGGCTCCTCTATATTTTTAAACAAACTCACTAATAAAGCTTTTTGCGCATGCAGTCGATTACCAGCTTGCTCAAAAACGATAGACTGTGGCCCATCTATAATCTCTCCAGTTACTTCTTCTTCACGATGAGCAGGCAAACAGTGCAGGAAACGATATGTTTGCTTTGCATGTATAACAAGCTCTTTATTTACTTGGAAAGGCTGGAATAAAGTATATTTCTCTGCTTCTCCTTCTTGGCCCATACTCATCCAAACGTCAGTATAAATAAAATCCGCTCCACTTACCGCTAATTCAGGATTATGCAAAATCTCAATTTCAGCCCCTGTTTCATCTGCAATCGCTAACGCTTTTTTAACAATTTCTTCATTCGGTTCATACCCTACGGGAGTCGCAACAGTCATATTCATTCCGACTTTTGCACTTGCTAGCAATAGTGAATGACATACATTATTCCCATCACCTACGTAAGCTAATTTAATTCCTTTAAACGTATGAACTTCTTCATATATCGTCATTAAATCTGCCAACGCTTGGCAAGGGTGATGATCATCAGTTAAACCGTTAATAACTGGGATACTGGACTCTTTTGCAAGCTCTTCTACATCTGCATGCGAGAATGTACGTATCATAATTCCATCAATATAATGAGATAGTACTTTCGCAGTATCTGACACCGTTTCTCCTCTGCCAATTTGCATCTCTTTTCCACTTAAAAACATTCCATGTCCTCCGAGCTGTACCATCCCTGCTTCAAAAGAAACGCGAGTACGAGTTGAATGTTTATCAAAAATGAGACCTAATATTTTCCCTTGTAATAAAGGCTCCTGCTTGTTCTTTTTTAAATATATAGCGAACTCAATTAAAGAAATGATTTCTTCTTGCGTCAATTCTTCTAACGTTAAAAGATCTTTCGTATTTAATTTCGGTACTTGTACAGTTGACATGAAATTTCCCCCTTATATTATTGATGCATTTTTTGTACAAACCACTTCTTTTATCATATATACTGCCTGTTCTAGCTCTTCATTCGTTACAATAAGTGGTGGTAATAGTCTTATAACATTAGGCCCTGCTTGTAATACGAGAAGTCCTGCTTTTTCTAATTGTTCTATGAAATTTGCAACCTCATGCTTACATTCGATTCCAATCATAAATCCCTTACCACGAATATTTTGAACACATTCAACGTGTCGTAATTCTTCTTGCAATTTCTTTAATACGTACTCGCCCTTTTCCTGTACCTCTTTAAAAAACGATTGTTCCTTAATGAATTGCAATACTTCTTTCGCTGCAGTCATAGCGATATAATTCCCACCGAAAGTTGAACCGTGTGACCCTGCAGTAAAAGAAGAACCCAGTTCTTTCCGGCCAATCATCGCTCCAACTGGAATACCATTCCCAAGCGCCTTTGCGATGGTAACGATATCAGGACCTATTCCCATTTGCTCATAAGCGAATAGTGTTCCTGCCCTGCCTATTCCAGTTTGTACTTCATCTATAATAAAAAGAGCATTGTACTGATTACATAGTTTTTCAATTTCCTTCAAAAAGGATGGATCAGCTAATATTACTCCTCCTTCTCCTTGAACAACTTCTACCATTACCGCCGCAACTTCTTCATTCATTACTTCCTCTAATGCTTGTATATCGTTAAATGGTGTATGTAAAAAAGACGGAAGTAATGGACCGAATCCTTCTTTCACTTTATCTTGCCCTGTTGCACTCATCGTTCCAAATGTTCTCCCGTGAAAAGATTGTTCACATGTTACTACGAGAGATTTTCCAGTATGCTTACGTGCTAGCTTTAAAGCCGCTTCATTTGCCTCCGCCCCGCTATTACAAAAAAACACATAATCTAATGCTGTATCTTCTGTTAATAACGATGCGACCTCTTCTTGTAAGGAGTTCGTAAACAAATTAGATATATGCCATATGTTTCTAAGTTGCTTTTCTACTGCCTTTACAACAGTAGGATGACAATGTCCTAAGTTACATACGCCAATCCCCGACGTAAAATCTAAGTATTGCGTACCATTTTTATCAATGACTGTTGTTCCATTCCCCTTTACAAACTCAATAGTTCTCCTGCCATACGTTTGAAAAAGATGACTTGTCATATGATACTCACTCCTTTCGTTACCGTGGTTCCAACACACTTTCCTGTGACCTCGGCAAAATCCTTTGTACCATTTACGATACTAACCTTTTTCACTCCCATTTTTAACGATGTAAGTGCCGCCTGTACTTTCGGAATCATCCCGCCTGTAATGACACCTTGTTCTATAAAAGTAAGAATTTCATATTCATCCATTTTCTTTACCAATCTTCCTTCGTGTAATACTCCATCTACGTCCGTTATAAAAATGAGTTCTTTTGCGGATAGTGCATATGCAATTCCAGCTGCAGCAGTATCTGCATTAATGTTATAAACTTCATTACCATTTATCCCGATTGGAGCAATAACAGGAATATAATTCATATCTATCAACCCTTTTAATAAGGCTGTTTCTACATAACTTACTTCTCCTACATATCCTATCTCTTCACCAACAGGTTGAACTTGAAGTAAATTACCGTCACATCCTGAAAGCCCCACCGCAAGTAAATTATGTTTTTGTAAATTCATTACGATTTTTTTATTCGTACTTCCGCATAGCACCATTTGAACAACATCCATAACCTCTTTCGGCGTTACTCTTAATCCATCTTTCTTTTCTATCTTGATATTTAAGTCTTCTAACTTGGCATCAATTTCTGGGCCACCGCCATGGACAATAACAACCTTATACTTATTTTGCAATTTCTTTATGCAATCAAAAAACACACTATTTAATCGATTCAACATGCTACCGCCACATTTAACTACAATATAATCGCTCATCTTCTCTCTCCTTATGTACGATAACAAGCATTTATTTTCACATATTCATAACTTAAGTCGCAGCCCCAAGCTGATCCCGTTTCATCTCCTAAATGTAAACACGCATCAATTTTTATTTCATGTTCTTGTAATTTCTTTTTCATTTCCTCTTCGGAAAACATTTGAGGCTCACTATTTTTTAATACGGCGATAGATTGAAGAGTGATATCAATTGTATTTGGGTTAATAGTTACTTTACTTTGTCCAATACTACTAATAATTCGTCCCCAATTTGGATCCTCACCATATATCGCTGTTTTCACAAGACTTGAACCGACTATTTGTTTTGCAATTTGCTTTGCTTCTTCATTTGTTCTAGCCCCTAACACGTTTACTTCTATTAACTTCGTAGCACCTTCACCATCTTGTGCAATTTTTTTCGCTAAATCTTCACATACCTTTTGTAAAGCAACTAAGAAAGTTTCCCAGTCTTCATGTTCCATATTCATCGTTTTCGTTTCTGATAATCCACTTGCCATAACGATGACCATATCATTTGTAGAAGTATCTCCGTCCACCGTAATTTGATTAAACGTATGATTCGTAATTTGTGATAATGCTGTTTGCAATACTTCATGCTCTATATTGGCGTCTGTTGTAATAAAACTAAGCATCGTTGCCATATTCGGTTTGATCATCCCTGAACCTTTTGCGACCCCAGCAATGATCACTGCTTCCCCATCAATTATCATCTCATAGCAAGTTTCTTTCGTTATAAGATCTGTCGTTAAAATTGCTTCACAAAAAGAATAAGCTTCACTTACTTCCTTTGTTGGCACAAGAGATTCAATTCCCTTTCGAATGATATCCATCGGTAAAGGTACTCCAATTACACCTGTTGAAGCGACTGCGACGTACTTTTCTTTTACTCCAAAGTGTCCCGCTCCTAATGTTCGCATCTCATAAGCATCTTGCAATCCTTTCATCCCCGTACAAGCATTTGCATTGCCGCTATTTACAACAATTGCTTGTAATTTCCCTTCTGCTGCTATGCTATCCTTCGTTACTTGCAACGGCGCTGCTTGTATTTGATTTGTTGTATACACAGCGGCACATGATGCTGGCACCTCACAAACGATTGCACCCACATCTTTTTTCACCTTTTTCAGACCATTTGCAGTACCGATTGCCGAAAAGCCTTTCGGCGTAACAATTGAACCATTTGCTAATTTTGTAATAGACGATGCTTTAATCATAATTTCCCCCTTATGGATAAAGCGGCATATGCTGTAAACCCGTTGTCTCTTCTAGTCCCGCTAATAAATTTGCATTTTGAACTGCTTGCCCTGCTGCGCCTTTCATCATATTGTCTATCACAGAAACTACTGTAATTCTTTCTGTTCTTTCATCGTAAGCCATCCCAATATCACAATAATTTGAGCCTCTTACTTCTTTCGGACTCGGAAACTCTCCTTGAGAACGAATTCGAACGAAAGCTGAATTGTGATACGTTTCTTCATACAACGTTTGAAGTTGCTGCATTTTGATTTCTTGTTTTACTTTCGCATAGAGTGTAACCATAATCCCTCTTGATATCGGTATTAAATGTGCATTAAATGTGATTGGCTTCGCTTTATCATTCCACTCTAAAAGCATTTGCTCAATCTCAGGAACGTGCTGATGCTGATTTACTTTATAAATGTGAAGGTTATCATATAGCTCTGGAAAATGAGTCATTGTTGTTGGAGTTTTGCCTGCTCCAGATACACCTGACTTTGCATCAATGATAATCGAATCTTCTTCAATCATTCCGCTACGTACTAACGGCGCTATCGCTAATAATGCAGCTGTCGCAAAACATCCTGGGTTTGCAATTAAATCTGCATTTTGAATCTCGGACCTTTTCCATTCGCTTAACCCATAAACTGCTTTCTTAAGAATTTCTTCTTGTGCAGCTGGCCTTTTATACCACAGTTCATATGACGAAGGATCGATCATACGATAGTCTCCAGATAGGTCAATTACCTTTAAACCTACTGCTAATAATTTTGGAGTTAACTCTGCCGATACTCCTGCCGGGGTCGCTAAAAATACGATTTTCGCTTCCTTCTCCATTGCCTTTACATCAATTTCTTGTAATGTATGTACGAGAACATTTCGAAAATGCGGGTATACATTTGTTATACACTCGCCAACTTGCGAAAAAGAATGGAGAGATGCTATCGAAAAATACGGATGTTGCTCTAATAACCGAATTAACTCAATTCCTCCATATCCAGTTGCTCCAATAATTGCGACTTTCATAAGCTCCTCCTCATATCGATTCTTTAAGTTAAGTATGATTATAATATTGTATATTTATAGAGTCAATTAAATATTTATAAAATTTTTAAAACTTAAAAATCTTAATTTTACTGGAAAAACAATATACACAATCGAATTTTTATGCAAAAACAATGTATAGTAGTATTTCCATTTCACTTCAAGTACAATAAAACAATACATGTATACATACAGGCGGGGAAAAACATGAATGAAAAATTAATTGAGAAAATGATTATAAAAAGTTTTCGGCAATATCAATGTAATCCTGTTTCAAAAGAGGATCAGGAAATGCTAATTAAACATATTCAAATGATAATTCATTCAAATACTGAAATTGATGTATACGAGGCTGTTGAGGATATCGTTTACGATTATGTGACTGGAAAATAAAAAAATAGGAGATTTCCATATGGAAATCTCCTATTTTTTACTTAATGATTTGCCTGCAACACGTTCAAATAAACCTGGGAATAATGCGTAGAGCTTTGGCCCCATTCCCATCCACTTCGGCAAGTTTACTTCACGTTTTTTCGTTTGCATCGCCTTTACGATTTGTTCTGCTACATATGTTGGTTTTAACATGTAACGTCCCATATTTTTCACATATGTACCTGATTGATCGGCTATTTCAAAAAAGTTCGTATCTATCGGTCCCGGGTTAATTGCTGTTACATACACATTTGTGTTAGATAACTCCATGCGCAAACTATTCGTAAATCCTAATACAGCGTGTTTTGTTGCTGCATAAGCACTCGACTTCGGAGTTGCAATTTTTCCAGCCAATGAAGCAATATTAATAATTTGTCCTTCGTTCCTTTTTACCATATAAGGTAATACCGCTTTCGTACAAGCTACTAATCCAAATACATTTACTTGAAACATATCCTTTACTTCATCCATTGAAGCATCTTCAAACGTTTTAAAAATACCAAATCCCGCATTATTTACCAATATATCAATACGTCCTACTTCTTGTAATACCTTTGAAAAAACAGATTGTACTTTCGTTTCTTCACTTACATCTAATACATAGTAATAGCAAGGCGTATTATAAGTTTCTTTAATTTTGTCTGCTAATGCTTGTAGCTTCTCTTCTGTTCGGGCCATTAATACCGGCGTCGCCCCTTGCTCTGCAACCTGCATTGCAACTTGCTCTCCAATTCCACTAGAAGCACCTGTAATGACGATTACTTTTTCTTGTAAACGTCCCGTCATTGCTGTCACCTACTTTGCATAATAAATCAATTGTTGTGAAGATTCATCAATCATCACTTGTTGATTATATGCTAAAAAGTCTAATTGTCCAACAGTTTCTGAGATAGTAAGTGGCAATTGCTCTTTATATAATACCGGAAATAGTTTTACACATACTTCAAATGCTGTCATTGGCTTTTCCTTTAATAGTTCAAGCACTTTAAAAGCACGTGTCTCTTGCTTTTGTAATCTTGTTTCAATAAGTTGTTTCATATTCAGAACATCTTCCCCATGCCCTGATAAAATACGTGAAATATTCATTTCACTTAAACGTTTTAACGTTTGATTATACTGCAATAAAGGACGCGCTCTTTCTGTTTGCCCTTCATATGGTGGTTCTAATATTGGATTTGAAGAAATATGACTAATGAGAGCATCCCCACCAATTAATATTCCATCAGATTCTCTATATAATGAAATATGAGTGGAAGCATGACCCGGGGTTTCAATCACTGTAAATCCAGGTAACGAATCTATACGATCTCCCTCTCTCACGGTATGTGTTAACGATCTATTACAAGAATATTTGAGTGTCTTCGTCGTCAATAACGCCTCACCATTCAAAAACGCTGCTGGAACGCCGAACTGCAAGGCTGTCTCTTTAAAAAATTCATGATACCTCTTTAAAAATTCAGCAT
>NZ_JBFUIN010000119.1:0-8452 GCF_056401855.1 Bacillus sp. P4_D3 | reverse complement strand
GGCTAATAATCAGTGGGGGATGGACAAAACCCCCACTGATTAAAGTTTCACTTTATAATTACCCACGCACAATATTAGGTGGTGTTTTTCCTTGTAATCCTGCCACTAAATTTTCAGCAGCTGTCATAGCCATTTGCTGCCGAGTTTTTAATGTTGCAGATCCAATGTGCGGTAAAGTTACAACGTTTTGTAATGATAAGAGCGGATTCTCTTTTTGAATCGGTTCTTGTGTAAATGTGTCGATGCCGGCTGCAAATATTTTCTTTTCTGTTAACGCATGAATTAATGCAGTTTCATCTACTGTTTTCCCGCGAGAAGCATTAATGAAAATTGCTGTTTCTTTCATTAGTGAAAATTCCTTTTCACCGATAAGATGATACGTTTCATCTGTTAATGGAGTAAGAAGAATAATAAAATCAGATTGTTTGATTAGAGTTTGTAAATCACAATATGTAGCATCAAATTTTTGCTCAGCTTCTTCTTTACGGCGACGGTTATAGTAAAGGACATTCATATCAAATCCGAATTTCGCTCGTTTTGCGACAGCTTCTCCAATTCGTCCCATTCCGATAATACCGATCGTACTATGATGTACATCTAGTCCGAAGTGTTCTTTTCCGATTTCAGCGTTCCATTCACCATTTTTCACATAGGAATTGAGTTCGCAAACACGGCGACCAGCAGATAACATAAGAGCGAAAACGAGATCGGCTACTGTATCATCTAACACATATGGAGTATTCGTTCCGATAACATTTTGTTTTTTCATCGCTTTTAAATCAAAGTTATCATGGCCAACAGAAATGTTGCTTACTACTTTTAAATTAGGAGCAGCCTGCAATAATTCTTCATTTATAGCAGATCCGAA
The DNA here is from genome assembly GCF_056401855.1 of Bacillus sp. P4_D3. NCBI lineage: Bacteria > Bacillati > Bacillota > Bacilli > Caryophanales > Bacillaceae > Bacillus > Bacillus sp. P4_D3. The sequence goes on along the minus strand of NZ_JBFUIN010000119.1, from coordinate 7,584 downwards.
ATTTAATAACCCATCTTTATCTTTTATTTTTTCCAATAGAACATCACGAGGTACTTTCTCGTTTTGATCCCATTTTTCAAAATCACAGTGTTCTGATAAATAGTTTTCTACAAATGTTGGAACTGGTTCGGCAATATATACTTTTGGTTTCACGGTTCCATCCCCTTTCCTCTTTACCCGGATTGGTGTGTGCTAATAATCAGCTGGTATGAACCCTACCACTGATTAAAGTTTCACTTTACCCCGCTATTAACGGGCAGTAAGACGCCCACCTCAAAAAACGGCTGAAACAAAGAGGTTAGGTGGGAGATTAACTGCCCGCAAAAGCCCGATTGGTGAAGGCTAATAATCAGTGGGGATGAACCCTCCCATTGATTATTAGCCTTCACTTTATTTTGACATAATTCTCAAAAAAAATCTTCTTTTCAAACTGGAAAGAGTATTTGTATAATTTAGACACAAACTAAAAGGAAGGATGATTTATATGGTGACAGAGAAAGAATTGGAATTATTAGCTTGTCTTGAAAAGAATAGTCGTTTATCTGTAGATACATTAGCGAAGTTGTTAAATATAGAAGTAGAAGAAGCGAAAAAAATGGTTACGAAATTAGAAAGTGAAAAGATTATCGTGGACTATGTAACACATATCGATTGGACAAAAGTGAAAGAACATACTGGTTTAACGGCGATGATTGATGTGAAAGTTACACCGAAGCGTGGTGTCGGTTTTGATGCAGTAGCTGAACAAATTTATCGCTATTCAGAAGTGAAATCCGTTTATTTAATGTCTGGGACATATGACCTTTCTATTACATTAGAAGGGAAGACAATGGGAGAAGTAGCAATGTTTGTTTCTGAGAAATTAGCAACAATTGAATCTGTCGTTTCAACGACAACTCATTTTATTTTGAAGAAGTATAAACATGAGGGGATTATTTATGAAAAGACAGATGATGATAAGAGAATTGTGGTGACACCGTGAAGCAATTTGACCTATCTAGAGTAGCAGAATCTTTACAACCGTCCGGTATACGAAAGTTTTTTGATTTAGCGGCAAGTATGAAAGGTGTTATTTCACTTGGAGTGGGGGAGCCGGACTTTGTTACACCTTGGAATGTAAGGCAAGCATGTATTCGTTCTTTAGAACAAGGATATACGTCATATACAGCAAATGCAGGATTATTGGAGCTCCGTCAAGAAATAGCAAAGTATCTAAAAAAACAATTTGCAGTATCTTATGATCCGAATGATGAAATCATTGTTACAGTTGGAGCGAGTCAAGCGCTAGATGTAGCGATGCGTGCTATTGTAAACCCTGATGATGAAATACTTATTATTGAACCAAGTTTCGTTTCGTATGCACCACTTGTTACGTTAGCGGGCGGGGTCCCAGTTCCAGTAGCGACTTCATTAGAAGATGAATTTAAAGTACAGCCAGATCAAATTGAAGCAGCTATTACAACGAAAACAAAGGCAATATTACTTTGTTCTCCCAATAACCCAACAGGCGCAATGTTAAATAAATCCGAATTAGAAAAGCTAGCAGTTATTGTTGAGAAGTATAATTTAATCGTGCTATCTGATGAAATTTATGCAGAGCTCGTATACGACGAAGCATATACGAGTTTCGCGAGTATTAAAAATATGCGTGACCATACAATTTTAATTTCAGGGTTTTCAAAAGGATTTGCGATGACGGGATGGCGTCTTGGGATGATTGCAGCCCCTGTGCAATTTTCAGAATTAATGCTCAAAATCCACCAGTATTCAATGATGTGTGCACCGACGATGTCTCAATTTGCAGCACTTGAAGCATTACGCGGGGGAAATGATGAAGTAATTCGAATGAGAGATAGCTATAAAAAACGTCGTAACTTTATGACGACATCTTTCAATGAAATGGGCTTAACATGTCATGTGCCAGGCGGGGCATTTTATGTCTTCCCTTCTATAGCTTCAACCGGACTATCTTCAGCAGAATTTGCAGAACAATTATTATTAGAAGAAAAAGTGGCTGTTGTTCCTGGAAATGTGTTTGGCGGGAGTGGTGAAGGATTTATTCGTTGTTCATATGCAACATCGCTTGAGCAACTTATGGAAGCAATGAAGAGAATGGAACGGTTCATAGAGAATAAAAAAAGGACAAAACACAATACGTTTTGTCCATAAAAAGGGGGGGAATACTAGAAAGCCATGTGTTAGTATTCTATCCTAATATTGGAGAATTATACGTATTACAGGAAATTTTTTCGTGAATTTTGAATGAGTTCTATCAAAGTGGTATAATTTACTAATATAAGGTGGGAGTATCCTCGGTGTTTTACTTAGGATACTTACTCACTAATCGGATATTTAACAATAAATACATCTGCTTTGCTATTTACAATTGTAGAGAAAATGGTAAACGTATGGGAGTGTTTCACATGTCAGAACAATATACAACGGGAGTGGTTGTAACAGGGAAAGTAACTGGAATTCAAGATTACGGTGCATTTGTAGCTTTGGATGCAGAAACACAAGGACTTGTGCATATATCTGAAATCACAAATGGGTATGTAAAAGACATTCATGACTTTTTAAAGGTCGGAGATACAGTAGAAGTAAAAGTACTTTCAATTGATGAAGAACACAGAAAAATGAGTTTATCGTTAAAAGCGGCGAAAAGAAAGCAAGGACGAATTCTTATACCGAATCCATCTGAGAACGGATTTAATACACTGCGAGAAAAGCTAGCAGAATGGATTGAAGAGTCGGAGGTAATAAAGTAAAAGAGGAACGCATATGAGCGTTCCTCTTTTACTGTGACTTATGATATATATATTTGCAAATATGATTGCATGCAATCATATTCGTATGTCGGAGGCGAAAAAGACATACTGACTATTGAATTTCATGTGTTTCTGGGTCAGTACCAAGATTCTCGGATGGTTTAAATAGTAAGCCGAGGTTGATAAGCCCAGAAATACCAACGATGCCGTAAATAATACGTGCAAGAGCTGAGTTTTGTCCACCGAAAATGGCTGCTACTAAGTCAAACTGGAAGAACCCGATCAGTCCCCAGTTAACAGCGCCGATTACAGTGAAGACTAATGCGATACGTTGCAAGGTACTCATGAAAAGTCCCCCCTTAATATGAAGCGTGAGCAAGCAAGGAGTTAATAAGAAAATTTAACTCCTTTATAGAATGGTATAGTTTTGTTGTTTTTATACATGAAAAATGTACGGAAAAAGGATGTATATACATCTATACCGAAAAATGCGAATTTTTATGCAAAAATGAACTTTTTCTAAAAAATAAATAATGGTTACGTTTACAATTGTTGAATCGCTTGATTTACAACTTTAGTTTCGCTAAAGTGAATACAGAAATACATATACATAATTGGAGGGAAAAAGATGAGTACACATGTAACGTTCGACTATTCTAAAGCGTTATCCTTCATCGGTGAAAATGAACTAACTTATTTACGTGATGCAGTAAAAGTAACACATCATGCAATCCACGAAAAAACTGGAGCTGGGAACGATTTCCTTGGGTGGGTAGAGCTTCCGCTTCAATATGATAAAGAAGAATTTGCTCGCATTCAAAAATGCGCAGAAAAAATTAAAAATGACTCTGACATTTTACTTGTTGTAGGTATTGGTGGTTCTTACCTAGGAGCACGCGCAGCAATCGAAATGTTAAACCATTCTTTCTATAACACGCTTTCTAAAGAACAACGTAAAACTCCACAAGTGCTATTTGTTGGACAAAACATTAGCTCCACTTACATGAAAGATTTAATGGACGTACTAGAAGGTAAAGACTTTTCTATTAACGTTATTTCCAAATCAGGTACAACAACAGAGCCTGCAATCGCATTCCGTATTTTCCGTAAATTATTAGAAGAAAAGTATGGAAAAGAAGAAGCTCGCAAACGTATTTATGCAACTACAGATAAAGCGCGTGGTGCATTAAAAACATTAGCTGACAATGAAGGTTACGAAACATTTGTAATTCCAGATGATGTTGGCGGTCGTTTCTCTGTATTAACACCAGTAGGATTATTACCAATCGCAGTAAGTGGCCTAAACATTGAAGAGATGATGAACGGTGCAGCTGCTGGTCATAATGACTTCGCGAAATCAGAACTTGAAGAAAACCCAGCTTACCAATACGCAGTAGTTCGTAATGCCCTATACAATAAAGGGAAAACAATTGAAATGCTTGTTAACTATGAGCCAGCACTTCACTACTTCTCTGAGTGGTGGAAACAGTTATTTGGTGAAAGTGAAGGAAAAGATCAAAAAGGTATTTTCCCATCTTCAGCAAACTTCTCAACTGACTTACACTCATTAGGTCAATACATTCAAGAAGGTCGTCGTGACCTATTCGAAACAGTTCTTAAAGTAGGTACATCTACACACGAACTAAAAATCGAATTAGACGACAACGATTTAGATGGATTAAACTACCTTGCTGGTGAAACGATAGACTTCGTAAACACAAAAGCATACGAAGGTACATTACTTGCACATAGCGATGGCGGAGTACCGAACTTAATCGTAAACATTCCAGAACTAAACGAGTACACATTCGGTTACCTTGTATACTTCTTCGAAAAAGCATGTGCGATGAGCGGCTACCTATTAGGCGTAAATCCATTTGACCAACCAGGAGTAGAAGCGTACAAGAAAAATATGTTTGCTCTACTTGGAAAACCAGGATTTGAAGAGTTAAAAGCAGAATTAGAAGAGCGTTTAAAATAATAAAAAGCGATCGGGTCTCCGATCGCTTTTTATTATTTTACTGAAAAGTACACCGGTATATTCAAACTAGAATGGGTATGCTAAAGGAAAAGTCTAGGAGGGATGGGATTGATTCCGATTCAATCAAATTTAGAAGGACGTACATATGCGTTATATAAGTTAGAAGAGGTTATGAAACCACTTGGATATAGTATTGGTGGTAATTGGGATTATGATAAAGGATGTTTTGATTATAAAATCGACGAAGAAGATGGTTATCAATTTTTACGAGTACCATTTACAGCGGTGGATGGAGAACTAGATGTGCCTCAGGTAATAGTCCGTCTTGAAACGCCGTATATTCTTTCGCACGTATATCAAGACGAACTAGATGATAATGTTAATTCTTTAACAGCTGGAACGAGTGGAGTTGATCAATTTGCTGAGCCGAAAGATCCCGATGGAGACGTGAAAAGAAAATATATCAATATTGGTAAAGTACTAGTACAAGAACTAGAAAGTCATTTTTTTAATGGTGAATAACGATGAGTATGTCGCTTTCGATGAGAATGAAAGAATGAACTGGATTGATCATATATTGTTCGTCGCGCTTTACACCTAGTAAGAGAATATTTTGTTTTAAAAGAGTATAGTTACAATTCGCAAAGGATTGTCCGGTGCAGGACGGGGAAATCTCCATCAGTTGTAATTTGTTATCAGAGATTTCATCGTAAAGGGAGAATAGTACGCCTGAAATGGAAGGGAATAAAAGAGAAGCAGTAAATACATAGCTCGTTAATTTATTTCCTTCTATAATTTCTGATACGCCAGCTCTCATTGCATTTTGGATTTGTTCAGAAGTAAGAAGTTCAGCGATGCAGTGAATGTTTGGATTAAGTCCCTTTGCAGTTAAAATATTTAAAATGGACTGTGTATCTGCTAAGCTTTCGTTCTTCTCTTTATCTGATGTTATTAATATAGTGTGAGCTGTTGTAATGTTAGCTTTTAATAAAGTTTGATCGTGATGCGGACAACCTTTTATAAATTCTAAATGATGAAATGGCTTTGGAAGTAAAGAAAGTGTTTCATCAATTAAAACGATATCAAGGTTCGGTTGTAATATGTGCATTTGTTTTACAACATGTTTTGCGCGCTCATTCCAGCCAACGATAATCATATGACCATTAGAGGTAGCAGCTTCTTCTCCTTTAATTTTCATATATTGTTTATTAATCATATCGGTAGCGAATAGAACCATATAATAAGAACAAAATCCCGTTCCTAATAAAATGATGCCTATCCCGATAATTTTTCCTATCGTTGTATGGGGGGCGAAATCGCCGTATCCAACGGTGAAAATGGTAACGATTGACCACCAAATCCCGTCGAACCATGTGGTGAAGTGATCTGGCTCGAGTGTATGTATAAGAAAGCCGGAGAAAGCAGTAAGTACAATAATAAAACAAATTAAACGAAAAATAATGGAATCACGAAATGTATCTACTAAATTCGTACGGGATTTCAAGTTCCTATTCCTCCTTACGTTTCAGGACTACATTCATTGTTACCATTATAGAAAAAAGAAAAACTCTCTAATTAAAAAGAGAGTTCGTTTCATAATTAATACATACTTTCAACTTCAGTTTGTTGAACACTCTCAAGATGTTGGAGAGCATAATAAACATCGGCAGTATGTCTTTTTTGATCGATAGACAATTTAAGATGTAAGTAGTGAGCGCCGCTTTCTAATGTTTTAAGCTTCATATTTTTAACCTTTATATCCATTTCTTTTATTTCTTCAATTACAATGGGGATATTGTCCATATTTCGTACAACAAGTTTCACTGCGATATCACGTTGGCGAAATGATCTAGGACCGACGAATTTCATCGTTAAGGGTATAAGTTCTACACTAATCATAAGGAAACACATTCCGAAAGTAGCCTCGATATAGAAACCAGCTCCAACGGCAATGCCAATACCAGAAGCACCCCAAATCATAGCGGCGGTCGTTAATCCCGCAATACTATCGTTTCCTCGGCGTAAAATTACACCGGCACCTAAAAAACCGATTCCTGATACAATTTGAGCGGCAAGTCGAAGTGGATCCATATTCATATGATCGGTATGTGGTAAGTTGTAAGCAGCTTTAATAGAAACAATCGTCAGGAGGCAACTAATTATAGAAATAACTAAACACGTTTTTAAACCGAGTGGTTTACGTTTTAATTCGCGCTCTAAACCGATGGCGAATCCTAAAATAGCCGAGAGACCTAGTTTTATTAATAAGTCGGTGTAGTCCATGTATATTCCTCCTTGTATGATATGGTATATGAATAAAACGTTTATATAGAAAGAAACGCTTTTTGGCAGAGTGACTTTATATAGAATATATGTAGGAATTACTTAGAAATGAAAGAGATATTTCGTTTAAGTATATGATATTAAAAAAGAAATGTAGTTGGTTTGAAAAAAGTTTTCAAAAGGTGTTGCATTTCATTTTTTCACATGATATATTAATAACCGTCGCTGATGCGGAAACGTAGAAAACGACAAAAAAGAAATTGAAAAACTTAGTTGACATCGAAAAACGAAGATGTTAACATAAGGAAGTCGCAAATGAGCGACTAAGTAGTTCTTTGAAAACTGAACGAAACAAACAACGTGAACGTCAATTTTTATTTTTAGATGCTAGACAAACTAACTTTATTGGAGAGTTTGATCCTGGCTCAGGATGAACGCTGGCGGCGTGCCTAATACATGCAAGTCGAGCGAATGGATTAAGAGCTTGCTCTTATGAAGTTAGCGGCGGACGGGTGAGTAACACGTGGGTAACCTACCCATAAGACTGGGATA
>NZ_JBFUIN010000118.1:0-8639 GCF_056401855.1 Bacillus sp. P4_D3 | reverse complement strand
TCGTATACACCGTTTCATTCTTTTCAAATGAGAATATTTTTGGACCAAAACCAATCGCAAACTCGCGGCACAAAATACCTGCTCTTTTTGCGAAATATAGATGCCCTAGCTCATGGAAAAATACGAGTGCACCGAAAATTAATATAAAGGCAATCGCTGTATTCAATTCCATAACCACCTTTGCTAAATTTGTTCCATCACAAACCGTCTTGTGGCTGCGTCAATTTCCTGAATTTCCTCTAAGCTCGGACGTGCAATGACAGTGTGATGGTGCATTGCTTTTTCAATGAGGTCTTCCACTGTTAAGAAACCAATTCTCTTTTGTAAAAAAGCTTCAACAGCTACTTCATTTGCCGCATTCATTACAGCCGGCATACTTCCACCTGTCTTTCCAGCTTCATACGCAAAACGTAGACAACGGAAACGCTCTTGATTCATTTTCTCAAAATGCAATGTTCCCATTTCCCATAAATTTAACTGTTTCGTGTCTGAAAGAGGTAATCTATCAGGATATGTAAGCGCGTATTGAATCGGTACTCGCATATCAGGTGAGCCAAGCTGTGCCATTACACTACGATCTTCAAATTCAACCATAGAATGAATAATACTTTCTTTATGTAGAACAACATCGATTTGCTCATAAGGGATACCAAAAAGCCAGTGTGCTTCAATTACTTCTAGCCCCTTATTCATCATTGTAGCAGAATCAATTGTAATTTTCGAACCCATTGACCAGTTTGGATGACGAAGTGCATCTTCTACGGTCACTTGATGCAATTCATCTCTCGTTTTATCACGAAAACTTCCGCCTGAAGCAGTTATAATTAAGCGAGAGATTCTTTTTTCATTTTCACCATTCAAGCATTGAAAAATAGCTGAATGTTCACTGTCTACTGGAAGTAACGATACATTATGTTTTCGTGCTGCTTCCATTACAAGATGCCCTGCAGTTACTAACGTTTCTTTATTTGCAATTCCAATTGTTTTTTTCGCCTCAATTGCGCGGAGTGTAGGTAACAACCCTACGCTACCTACAACAGCATTCACTACAATTTCTGTATCTGGGTGTAGCGCTACTTCTAATAAGCCTTCGCTACCATATACTACTTTTGTATTACCAGAAACAGCTTGTAATTTTAAAACATCTTCCTCTCTTTGCACAGAGACAATTTGCGGAGAAAATTCTTGAATTACCTTTACTGCATAATCAACATTTTTCCCTACAGAAAAAGCAACGAGACGGAATTGGTCTGGGTGCGAGCGTAACACATCTAATGTTTGTGTACCGATTGATCCGCTTGCACCTAGTAAACTAATGTTTTTCATGACTCCAACCCCTCGTTCATTTATTAATTGTATTGTAATAAGAAGTATAGAATTGGTAACACAAATAACCAACTATCTGTTCGATCTAAAATACCACCATGTCCAGGTAAGATTGTACCGGAATCCTTTACACCATAATGGCGTTTAAAGGCAGATTGCACTAAATCACCAATTTGTCCAAAAATAGAAATGATAATCGTCAGAACGATTAAAATTCCTACATTCGCTTCAACTGGGAAGAACATGTTATAAACAAGTGCAACAACAATTCCACAAACAATACCGCCTAATGAACCTTCAATCGTTTTATTCGGACTAATTTCTGGCCACAATTTTCTTTTTCCAAATGCTTTTCCTATGAAATAGGCACCTGAATCAGTTGCCCATATGACAAATAGTGCACAGAACACATATTTGATTCCTAATATTCTCGTTTCATTTAAATATAAGAATCCCATTCCAACATATGTCGTTGCCATAAGTAAAAATGAAGCATTGTCAAAAGTAAATGTATTCTTAGAAAGGACTGTATATGATAAAAGTAATAAAACAATCACAAATGTGATTTCTAATTTACCTAATCCAATCCACGTAAACAGTTCTGATGCACTACTCGGAATTAAAATAATCCACAATAATACTGCAGCTAAAACTGTTGGTACCGAAATAAGCGTAAGCTTGTTCATACGAATTAATTCATATAAACCTATAGAAGCAAGTGCATACACTAAAACTGTAAAAGGCACGCCACCGTAAATTACGATGGGAATGAATAGCGCGGCAGCAATCACTCCAGTAATAATTCTCTGTTTCACTACCAAACCCTCTCTTTCTACACGCCTCCGAATCTGCGCCCTCTATGTTGAAAGTCTGTAATCGCATTTAGCAAATGTTCCTCGGTAAAATCTGGCCAATACACATCTGTAAACCAAAATTCCGAATAAGCAATTTGCCATAACATGAAATTACTAATACGTAGCTCTCCGCTTGTACGGATTAACAGCTCTGGATCAGGTAAAGAACTCGTCATTAAGTAAGAAGAAATCATTTCTTCACTTATTTCTTCCGAACGAATTTTTCCTTCCTCACTATCTTTCATCATATGTTGCACAGCAGAAACGATTTCATCTCGACTTCCATAGTTTAACGCGAAATTAAGAATTAATCCCGTATTCTCTTTCGTATCTTCCATGGCTTTTTCCATCGCTCTGCGCGTATGCGTAGGAAGACGATCTTTTTGCCCTATTACTCGGACTTGTACATTTTCTTCAATCAACTCTGGTAAAAATGCACCTAAAAATTCTTCTGGAAGCTTCATCAAATAATCAACTTCTTTTTTCGGTCTTTTCCAGTTCTCAGTCGAAAAAGCATAAAGAGTTAATACTTTCACATCAAGCTTACTTGCAAATTTTGTGATTTTCTTCACAACTTGCATACCTTCATGATGACCAGCAATGCGAGGCATGGCTCTTCTCTTTGCCCATCTTCCATTACCATCCATAATAATAGCAATATGTTCTGGGATATATCCTTTTTTCACTTTTTCAATGAGATGATCAAACGATGTGACCTTTTTACTTTTAAAAAAAGGAAACTTTTTAAACATCATTCATACCCTCCAACAAGCAGACGTATGCCTAAAAGTGTAAAAAGACCCCCTTAAGAAGAGGGTCATATTTGCGAAATTATCGCTATTACACTTCCATAATTTCTTTTTCTTTGTTTTTTGCGATTTCGTCAACTTTTGCAATATATTTATCTGTTTCTTTTTGGATATCTTCAGTATATCCTCTTAAATCATCTTCTGTAATGYCGCCAGCTTTTTCAAGCTTCTTAAGGTCATCATTACTGTCACGACGTACGTTACGAACAGCAACTTTTGCTTCCTCAGCATATTTTTTCACAACTTTTACAAGATCACGACGACGCTCTTCTGTTAATGCAGGGAATGCAATACGAATTACAGTTCCATCATTAGAAGGGTTTAAGCCTAAATCTGCTTTTAAAATTGCTTTTTCAATATCACCGATAGAAGTTTTATCGTAAGGTTGAATTACAAGCAAACGTGCTTCTGGAACTGTAATGTTCGCTAATTGCACAACTGGTGTTGGTGCACCATAGTAATCAACTTGTACCTTATCTAATACAGACGAGCTTGCACGACCAGCGCGAACTGTTGCTAATTCACGAGAATAAGCAGCAACTGCTTTTTCCATTTTTTCATTTGAAGACTTCAATACTTGTTGTCCCATAATTTATTTCCCCCTTACAACTGTTCCAATATTTTCGCCWAAAACGGCACGTTTAATGTTACCTTTTTCCATAACCGAGAATACAATTAATGGAATATCATTATCCATACATAAAGAAGAAGCTGTAGAATCCATTACACCTAAACCTGCTTTTAGTACATCTAAGTAAGTAAGTGTTTCGTATTTCGTAGCTGTTGGGTCAATAGATGGATCTGCACTATATACGCCATCCACATTATTTTTCGCCATTAAAATAACGTCCGCTTCGATTTCAGCTGCACGTAATGCTGCTGTTGTATCTGTAGAGAAGTATGGGTTACCAGTACCTGCAGCAAAGATAACAACACGTTTTTTCTCTAAATGACGAATTGCTTTACGACGAATGTAAGGCTCTGCCACTTGACGCATCTCAATTGAAGTTTGTACGCGAGTTTGAATTCCAATATTCTCTAAGCTATCTTGAAGAGCTAATGAATTCATAACTGTTGCCAACATGCCCATGTAATCTGCTCCTGCACGATCCATGCCCATTTCGCTTCCAATTTTCCCACGCCAAATGTTACCGCCACCAACAACAACAGCAACCTCTACATCAAGTTCTGCAATTTCTTTCACTTGTTCCGCAACCGACTTAATAACAGCTGGGTTAATTCCAAATCCTTGCTCGCCAGCTAAAGCTTCTCCGCTTAGCTTTAAAACGACACGATCATATTTCGGTTTACTCATAATGAACCTCCAATTGCTTACATCTTTATTTTAAAAAAGGGAACACAATGTGTTCCCTAATCTGTATTAGTTGTTACCTTTTACTTGGTTCATTACTTCTTCAGCAAAGTTGTCTTCGCGTTTTTCGATACCTTCACCAACAGCGTAGCGAACGAATCCTTTTAATGTTCCGCCTTTAGACTCAACGAATTGACGAACTTTCATATCAGGGTTCTTAACGAATGTTTGGTCAAGTAAGCAAATCTCTTCAAAGAATTTGCCAAGACGGCCTTCTACCATTTTCGCAACGATTTTTTCAGGCTTGCCTTCGTTTAAAGCTTGTTGTGTTAATACTTGACGCTCATGCTCAACTTCTTCAGCTGTTACAGCATCGCGGTCGATGTATTTAGGGTTAACTGCTGCAATGTGCATTGCTACATCTTTAGCAGCTGCTTCATCAGTAGAACCTTCAAGAACTGTTAATACACCAATACGTCCACCCATGTGTAGGTAAGCGCCGAATGCATCTGCATCAGTTTTTGATACGATTTCGAAACGACGAAGTGTAAGTTTTTCACCAATTTTAGCGATTGCTTCATTGATGTACTCTTCTACTGTTTTGCCGCCTTCAATTGTTTGAGCCATAGCTTCTTCAACGTTAGCAGGTTTGTTAGCTAATAAGTGAGCAGCTAATTCTTTAATTAATGCTTGGAAACCTTCGTTTTTCGCAACGAAATCAGTTTCAGAGTTTAATTCTAAGATTAAACCTTCGTTACCGTTTGTTTCGATGAAAGTTAAACCTTCAGCAGCGATGCGGTCTGCTTTTTTAGCAGCTTTCGCAATACCTTTTTCACGTAAGAAGTCAATTGCTTTCTCCATGTCGCCATTAGTTTCAGTTAAAGCTTTTTTGCAGTCCATCATACCTGCGCCAGTTTTTCCGCGAAGTTCTTTTACCATTTGTGCAGTGATTGCCATATTTTTCATCCTCCTAAAATATGTATTTATACCTTTTATAAAGGTGTTTATACCTTAAAAAAGGTGATAAAAGGCCGAACCCCTTATCACCTTTCCAAATTTGTTACGCAGTAACAGTTTCTTCACCTTGTTTTGTTTCAAGGATCGCGTCTGCCATTTTAGATGTAAGAAGTTTTACAGCACGAATTGCATCATCGTTTGCTGGAATAACGTGATCGATTTCGTCCGGATCACAGTTTGTATCAACGATACCGATGATTGGAATGTGTAATTTGCGTGCTTCAGCAACTGCAATACGCTCTTTACGAGGGTCTACTATGAATAATGCACTTGGAAGACCTTTCATATCTTTAATACCGCCTAAGAATTTCTCAAGACGCTCTAACTCTTTTTTAAGTTGAACAACTTCTTTCTTAGGAAGTACTTCGAAAGTACCATCTTCTTGCATTCTTTCGATATCTTTAAGACGCTTGATACGTTTTTGGATTGTTTGGAAGTTTGTTAAAGTTCCACCTAACCAACGTTGGTTAACGAAGTACATACCAGCACGAGTTGCTTCTTCTTTAATAGCTTCTTGTGCTTGTTTTTTAGTACCTACGAATAAAATGTCTCCACCTTCAGCAGCGATGTCACGCATCGTGCGGTAAGCTTCCTCAACTTTTTTCACAGTTTTTTGTAAGTCGATGATGTAGATACCGTTACGCTCTGTGAAGATGTAACGCTTCATTTTCGGGTTCCAACGACGAGTTTGATGTCCGAAATGAACACCAGCTTCAAGCAATTGTTTCATAGAAATTACTGACATAATTTAGTTCCTCCTAAATGGTTTTTGATATCCTCCGTTTACTTCGTCTCTAAGCGAAACTACGAACGTAGCACCAACACTTAAATCAGTAAACGTGTGTACTTTGTACTGACACCACTGCTTACTATATCATACTGAAATATTACAATCAAGTCGAAAATGCGAACAATGTAAAACTTTCTTTTTTTCACGCTCAAATTCTAGTATTACCAACCTTCAATTCCTTTAAGCAAGGAATTGAAGGTTAATTAATAGTTTTCTAATGAACGTTGTCATGACGCCTTACGTAAGCAAAATCATTCTCTTAAAAAAAAACAAAAAACTCTCCTCAACCGAGGAGAGTTTTTTTATAAATTAGTTTGTTTTCAATTTAGCAAGTTCCTGTAGAAACTTGTCGTTTAGCACTTTAATGTATGTTCCTTTCATACCTAAAGAGCGAGACTCAATAACACCAGCACTTTCTAATTTACGTAGTGCATTTACGATTACAGAACGAGTAATTCCTACGCGATCAGCAATTTTACTTGCAACAAGTAAACCTTCTGTTCCGTTTAATTCTTCGAAGATATGCTCGATTGCTTCTAACTCACTGTAAGATAATGAGCTAATCGCCATTTGAACAACAGCTTTACTACGTGCTTCCTCTTCGATTTCTTCTGCTTTTTCACGTAAGATTTCCATACCTACTACAGTTGAGCTGTATTCAGCAAGAATTAAATCATCGTCTAAGAACTCTTGACCAAGACGAGCTAATACTAGTGTACCTAGACGCTCACCGCCACCAACGATTGGTACGATTGTAGTTAAACCTTGACCGAATAATTCTCTATTTTCTACTGGGAATGCTGTGTAGTCACTATCCACACCTAAATTTGAAGATGTTTCTGTAACATGGAATAAGCTTTGCGTATACTCTTCTGGGAATTGACGCTCTGCAAGCATGTGCTTCATACGTTCGTTCTCGATTTGTTGGTGAATCGCATATCCTAATAATTTACCGCGACGACTTACAACGAACACGTTCGCTTCAATTACTTCACACATTGTGTCAGACATCTCTCTAAAGTTTACAGGCTTTCCTGCTGCGCTCTGTAATAACGCATTTAATTTTCTCGTTTTTGCTAATAATTCCATTTCAAAATTTCCTCCTACATGTTACTTACATATTTTTTCATCACTTGGAAACTAGGGCGAGTCACCTGATGACACTATTACAAAATAAACTGGCTCACATCTTTATTTTTAGCTATTGTCGCTAATTTTTCCTCAACATATTGAGGTGTTATCGTTATTTTCTCTAACGTAATTTCAGATGCCTCAAACGATAAATCTTCAAGGAGCTTCTCCATAACAGTATGAAGTCTTCTCGCTCCAATATTATCTGTATCCTGATTAACTTGATAAGCAATCTCAGCAATCTTACGAATAGCTTCGTCTGAAAATTCAATTTCTATACCTTCAGTCGCTAATAACGCCATGTACTGTTTAATTAGCGCATTGTCAGGCTCGATTAATATTTTAACAAAATCATCCGCCGATAATTTTGTTAATTCTACTCGAATCGGAAATCTCCCTTGCAATTCCGGAATTAAATCCGACGGTTTAGACATATGGAACGCTCCAGCTGCAACAAATAAAATATAATCCGTTTTTACTGACCCGTATTTTGTTGCTACATTCGATCCTTCTACAATCGGTAAAATGTCACGTTGCACACCTTCACGCGATACATCTACGCTATTCGACTGCTTACCAGCAATTTTGTCAATTTCATCGATAAAAATAATCCCGAGCTGTTCAGCACGATAAACAGCCTCTTGTGTAACTTCATCCATATCAATTAAGCGCTGTGCCTCTTCATTTGTCAAGAGTTTTCTTGCTTCTTTTACAGAAAGTTTACGTTTTTTCGTTTTTTTCGGCATGATACTTCCTAGTGCATCTTGGAAATTCATTCCCATTTGCTCCATGCCAGTTCCTTGCAACATATCAAACATAGAAGACTGTTGTTCCGTCACTTCGATCGATATCACTTCATCTTCAAGAAGGCCTGCCGCAAGCTTTCTTTCCACATCTTGACGTTTCTTTTCGATTTCATCATCTTCCTCTACATCAGATGTTTGGTTTGAATTTTGATTACCACCAAAAAGCATTTCTAATGGATTTTTAAATCCAGATTGTTTCTCCGGACTCGGCACTAAAATTTCAACAAGACGTTGATTCGCTTGCTCTTCTGCTTTATCTTGAACTTTAACTACCATTTCCTCTTTCACAATGCGAACGGACGTTTCAACAAGATCGCGGACCATCGACTCTACATCTCGACCCACATATCCAACTTCTGTGAATTTCGTCGCTTCAACCTTAATAAAAGGTGCTCCAACGAGTTTCGCCATTCGCCGTGCTACCTCTGTTTTACCAACACCTGTCGGTCCAATCATTAAAATATTTTTAGGTGCAATTTCATCACGTAAATTTTCAACTAATTTACTGCGACGGTATCGATTTCGTAGAGCTACAGCAACCGCTTTCTTTGCATCTTTTTGACCGATGATGTATTGATCTAATTTTTCCACAAT
>NZ_JBFUIN010000117.1:0-8644 GCF_056401855.1 Bacillus sp. P4_D3 | reverse complement strand
ACTCTGCACTACACTTTCGATGCAGAGACAAGAACATGTAACTTCACAGAAGATGGCATTACGAAGATTGAAGATTTATTTGATATTGATAACTTATATGATTTAGAGCATCAAACTTTATATCATTATATGATTCAAGCATTACGTGCATATGTCGCTTTCCAATTAGATGTGGATTATATTGTCTATGATGAAAAAATTATGCTCGTTGACATTTTTACAGGACGTGTTATGGATGGACGTTCTTTAAGCGACGGCTTACACCAAGCACTTGAAGCTAAAGAAGGCTTAAAAATTACAGATGAAAATCAAACGCAAGCATCTATTACAATTCAAAACTTCTTCCGCATGTATCCAGCATTATCCGGTATGACTGGTACAGCTAAAACAGAAGAAAAAGAATTTAACCGCGTATATAATATGGAAGTTATCTCTATTCCAACGAATCGTCCTATACTTCGCGAAGATAAAACAGATGTCGTATATTTAACAGCCGATGCGAAATATAAAGCTGTCTGTGCAGAAGTAATAAACATACATAAGGAAGAACGTCCTATTTTAATTGGTACGATGTCCATCCTCCAATCAGAGACTGTTGCTCGTTATTTAGATGCAGCAAATTTATCTTACCAACTATTGAATGCGAAAAGTGCTGAGCAAGAAGCTGATTTAATTGCATTAGCTGGGAAAAAAGGACAAATTACAATCGCTACAAATATGGCAGGACGCGGAACGGATATTTTATTAGAAAAAGGCGTCCATGAGCTTGGCGGTTTACATGTAATTGGAACAGAAAGACATGAATCTCGCCGTGTTGATAATCAGTTAAAAGGACGAGCTGGCCGACAAGGTGACCCTGGAAGTTCTCAATTCTTCCTTTCATTAGAAGATGAAATGATGCAACGCTACGCTGGTGAAGAAGTAGAGAAGCTTGAAAAATCACTTAAAACCGATGAGAATGGCCTAATTCAAACTACTAAAATTTACGATTTAGTCAACCGTACGCAATTAATTTGTGAAGGTAGTCATTTTTCGATGCGTGAATATAACTTGAAATTAGATGATGTCATTAACGATCAACGAAATGTAGTTTACAAACTTCGTATTAACCTCTTAAACGAAGAAACCAATATGATAGAGATTGTCGTTCCAATGATTAAAAATACAGTAGCTACTATTGCTAATGAACATTTATTAGAAGGAATGCTTCCTGAAGAGTGGGATTTCACCAGACTAGTGGAAGCTTTACAAGAAGTTTTATCTATCGAAGAAATTCCGGCATTATCTGCTAATAACGTCCATTCCGCTGAAGACTTACAAGAACTATTAAAAGATACTCTTACAAGTTATATAAAGCGTATTAATGATTTAGAAAAAAATGCAGATGCACAACAAGTATTACGTCAAATCAGCTTACACTTCCTTGATTCTGGTTGGACAAATCATTTAAGTGCAATGCAACATTTAAAAGAAGGTATTGGCTTAAGACAATATCAACAAGAGGATCCAGCACGCCTTTATCAAAAAGAAGGTTTTGAAATCTTTTTACAAACATTTAGCCATTTTGAAAAAGAGGTTGCTTTATATTTAGCAAGATATATAACTGTTCCACAAAATATATAACGAGGTGAATTGCATGCTATCATTTTTAAAGAAGGCAAGAAAAAAAGGTAGAGACTCTGTAATTTCGAGTTCTCAATTATTAGGAACCGAAGACAATATCAACAATACAAAAAACATAAAACCTAACTTATACTTTCATCCTTCTTGGAATGAAGTTTCACAAGAACAGAAGTATATTTATCAATTTTTACATAAATCTTTACCTACCTTACAAGAAAATCAAATTTCGCTAGCTGGAGTTGAAAGTAAAAAACATGAAAATGCTTATTATATTACTACATTTATTCGTAGTAGCGTAAAACATTCAATTCAATTTGAGACTCTTACTCTATCACTATTAAATAAAGATGGAGAAACATGTGCACGTCAAGAATTTGATTTGTCACTCTTAAGCGAGATTCCATCAAATGTAAATATGCCTTGGACTTTCGTATTTGAAGAAAATTCAATAACTGGAGCAACTCTATCTACAGAAGACTGGCAACTAGTATTTGACTTAAAAGGCAAACATTCATTAGATTTAGATCCTATATGGCAAGAAAAACTATCTGAAAGCGCAATAATGAAATTGCAAGAAATTATTACTAACCTTACTCCACCTGCAGAAGATGAAATTAATTTCCTAGGGCTAAACGCAGCTGTAGAAGAAAATGGAGATTTGAATGCAACGATTTTAATCCGTAATGGTTATAATCAAAATATAACTCTTGAACAACTTCCATTGCATATTTCAGATTGCTCTGGGGCTGTCGTTGCAAAAGGAGTATTTACATTAACAGATTTTCAAATCAAGGCCAATTCAACTAAACCTTGGACTTTTACATTCTCTGCTGATTCAGTATCAAAGGAAACAATCGATTTATCTAAATGGAAAGCATTTATCCCGCAATAACCATTCTTAATCAAAACACGTCGTATTCTTTTATGAATACGACGTGTTTTGATGTACAATATTATGCAATTCAACTACAGACGTTCAATATGATATGCTGCTTCTAGCTTACAAAAATCATCTATATTGTTTACTTTGTTATCTTTTAAAATTTTCAATTGATCTTCAGTCGGCTCTTCATTAATAAGCTCGTTAATTTTTTCATTCACTTTCACTGCTAACACTTGATGGAAATCTGGATGTTCTTTCAACTTGTCATCTACTTTATTAATCCAAGTTGATTTTGTATATAAATATTGTTTCCACTGTTCAACAAATTGTTGTATGTCAAACTTTTCTTCGTTCCATTCAATATCCTTCATATACTTCTCAAAAGAAGCAGCAATTGAACGTGTAATCCCGACTTTTACTCCGTGTGGTAACTGTTTGTACATCAAATATTCCCTCCAGCTTAAAGCGATTTCTTTTTAGCATAAAGAAATCTTAAAATTCTTACACTTATTATGATAGCATACTGCTAATCTAAGATGTTACTATACTGCTTAGTGTAGCAATTGTCAACAGACTTAAAACATCTAGATATAAGGATTTTCGTGCATAATAAACACATATACAAAAAATGAGAACCTCACAATCTACAACGCAATTCATGTGAAGGTTCTTATTTTTTATATTGCTTCAGCTTTCAAAAATCGTAATTTCCCTTTCTGCTCATCATTCGCCATCGTCACTATCGTCTTTTCAACATGCGGATGTACATGTTCAAGTGTCACACTCGCTCCTATTTTATCCGATTGCTCAACAAAGTTTAATAATGCCATAGCTCCTGATACATCCATATAACGTACATCTTTCATACGCAAAATAACTGGTGACTTCACATTTTGTAAAGAAGCAAAAATACGATCTACTGATAGAAATGAAAGTGGTCCCTGAATCGTATACGTCGCTTCTTTTTCTTTTATAATAGAAGCTTTACGTTCTTTACATTTCACCATGTATATAATGAAGGAAAGAATAATGCCAAACGCAACAGCAACCATTAAATCGAATTTCACTGTCACAAACATCGTCACGAACATAACAATCACATCGCCTCTCGGTGCTACATGTGCTTTCCTCATGCTTTCCCAATCAAACATCCCGATGCCAGTTAAAATTAAAATGCCTGATAATACAGCAAGCGGAATATATTGTACCACTGAACCGAGTCCCATAATGAAAATGAATAAGATGATGCTATGCATACAAGCCGACAGCGCCGTTTTCCCGCCGCTTCTTATATTAACGATTGATCTAACAGTTGCACCTGCTCCTGCTAATCCTCCGAACAAACCACTCGCAACATTACCAATACCTTGTCCGATTAACTCTTTATTACTTTTATGACGTGTCCCCGTCACATTATCCATTACGACAGACGTTAATAATGAGTCAATTGATCCTAATAAAGCAATACTAAGCGCTGGTAATACAAGTGCTAACATGCCATTTGCGTCTAAACTCGGTACGTGAAGAGATGGCATCGCCTCTGGAATTGCACCAATCTTTTCAATCATCTTATTTAAAGAAAGAGTTCCTACAACTGGTAAGTTTACTGTAATTCCTTGTAGCATAGAAGAAAATAACGGCAACGTTACTGTAACACCTACTAATGCTACTAAACTTGATGGAATGGCCTTAATCCATTTTCCAGAAACAATCATTACAATGATCGTTAATAACACAAGTAGAAAGCTATTTTGTACGTGCTTCATTTCACCTAAAATAATAATCAGTGCAATTCCGTTCATAAATCCTGAAACAACGGGATATGGAATGTAACGAACGTAAGAGCCGAGCTTACATACACCAAATAAGATTTGAAATAACCCTGCCATCATAAATGCAATAAAACTTGCTTCTAATCCGTGAGTTGCAATAATGCCTGTTGCAATAACTGTAATCGGCCCAGTAGGACCTGTTACTTGTCCCGGTGTACCGCCAAATAATGCCGCAAACAAACCTGCAAAAATCGCACCATACAATCCGGCCAAAGCTCCCTCAGACGTTCCCGTTGCGGCAATACCAAATGCAATTGCTAGCGGCAAAGCAACAATCGCAACAGTAAACCCTGCTAAACATTCCTTTGCTATTTTTTGAAACATATAAATAACCACCTTCGTATAAAGTGAAACTTTAATCAGTGGGGGTTTTGTTCATCCCCCACTGATTATTAGCCCGCAAATAGCGGGATAAAGTCCACGTTCCATTGTACATCTAAAACAAATCGTTCGTTAGCGTATTTATAAAAAACTCTTTACAGTCTCGTGAAGTAAACGCCTACATTGATAAATAGCCTTCCCAAATCAAACTAAAAAACAGCAATATGACGAATCTACCTTTGGAAACAAACTTGACTATGCTATAATGAACAAATTAAATCTTTTACTATATACTTGGAGGCACTATGCTAACTTTTGAAGAAAAATTATCAATTATTGAATCTTTCCCGGAATTAGAAAGAAAGAACGTATCATTAAAACGCGTAAACTTTCACTTTGAAGAAAGTCGTTTAGATAAAAAGAACGTTGTATATCATTTACACCCAAATGGAAACGGATTTGTATATGCAAACTTCATTAAAGGTTATAAAACAGATGATAAAGGTATGATTAACATCCGTGAGTTTTCAGAAGAAGAACTGCGTTCATTAATTGAAAAAGTAATTGAACGTCTATCACAGGAGCAAGAGGAAATTGTAGCACCAATGGAACCTGCTGCCGAAGAAGAATGGCGTAACGAAGATGGTCATATCCTTACTCTTATCTCAGAGGATGACATGTGGAACGTTTACGCTGGCGTAAACTTAGACGGTACATTCAACTCTTATCCAGAAGCTGCGGAATACCTTGATGAAGAAGGTTTTTCACGTAAATAATACGTTCCTTACTACTAATGAGGCCGTCCCAATTTTTTTTGGGGGACGGCCCTCTTTTTATTAATAGGTAGGCTATCATTGTCGTATTTTGCAGTTAAGTCGATATAATGAGATTTATGTTGCAATTTTACCCAATAAGAACATAACTCCATTTCAAAGTTAGGCTTTTGGGACAGTCCCCTCCATAAAATTATGGAATCAAAACTTCTTATTCTCACTATCCCCTATAAAAATTTGAATTTGACAACTATAAGACTCCGTATTAAAAAAATCATTAACTAACTCTACTTCAATAAAACTCTCTACTTCTATATTATTTTCTTTTGTATATTTAATTATATTGTTTCGACGTTCTTCTTCATTTTCTTTACTATACGCTAATGTTACATAGTTCCCGCCCGGTAATACTTTTATATTTGGCACCTCTTCCATTTGTACATGATCTTGTACTTTATTAAAAACATACTTTGGCTCTACATCCCACTTTTCATTGACATTGTATAGAATACCCATCTCCATTGACATCTTATCTTCATAATCTTGAATGATTTTCTCTAAATTAGAATAATACAGTAACTCCTGTAAACTCCCCACTTCTTTGCATGGCGCTACAATCACATTCCGCTGTTCAAAGAACTGAATACACACTTCATCACTTTTTAATATTTCCTGTGAACTCCCTACTTTCTCATTTAACCCATCAATCGTTTCAATTACCTCTTTCATTTTCTTTATATGCTCTTCCGCTTCCGCTCTCTTTACTTGTAAAAATTGCAGCAACTTGTCCGTATTGCATTCCTTAAAAATCTCTTGAAGTTCTACTATACTCGTATTCAACTCTCTACAACTTTTTATAATATCAATGTGAATGAATTGATCTATAGAATAATATCTATATCCTGTTGATTCATCAATATGTTTTGGAATAAGAATTCCCATCTTATGATAGTACCTTAATGCCTTTATCGTTATATCCTTTATTTTTGCAACTTCTCCAATAGAAAATAATGTTTTCACCTGAATCTCTTCCTTTTTATTTTTTCTACTGCTATTGACTCTCCCCTTAGAGGAGACCTTACTATTTATAATAAGTCATTTACATTGATAAAGGGAGTATACAATTATGAACACAGTAAAATATAGAAGTCTAGCTAAGGAAGACTATGAGCCTATAAAACATTTAATTGGTGAGGCATTTGGATTTAATAAATTCATTACAGATAAAAAATTTTTAAATTCACTATTAAACTTCTACCTACACAGTTGCATTTTAGAAAGTTCCTTTAGTAAGGTAGCTGAAAAAGATAATAAAATTATCGGTGTCATTTTAGGCGATTCCAAAAAAGATAAAAACCGTTTAAAGAGCTTCCATAATACTGTTAGCTTTGCCTTTAACACGCTGAAACTATTCATGACTAATAAAGAGAATAGAGGGTTTTTAAAAGCATTTATAAAGGTTCAAAAAACATATAAAGAACTCATTCAAGGAAAAGAAGATCATTTTCAAGGATGCATACAATTATTCATCGTATCCGAAGAATCTAGAGGTCTTGGAGTTGGGAAATCTTTATTAAATCATTTATTCCAATACATGACAAAAGAAGATGTTACATCTTTATATTTATATACAGATAATGAATGCAACTACGGATTTTATGACAAACAAAACTTCCAACGTATACAAGAAAAAGCAGTTGATTTTGGACCAAAAGAAGAAGATTTCAACATATTTTTATACCGCTATGACTTTAACTAATAGTAACATTTACACTTCGATGCTCTTTGCTAATTAGCAAAGAGCTATATTAAGTATGATATCACTCGCGAGTGGTTGTCAAAAAATCATACTAGCTTAAATCCTCCAGCCAAACTCTTCTACTACTATTATTTCAGTTCGATTAGTGCGAAAAAGAGGAAGATGTGTAACAACTTCAATGTAAAAAGGAGCGCACAATATGGAATGGATTCACGAATTATTTCAGCAATATGGGTATTATGTAGTACTTGTTGGATTACTTTTAGAATATATTGCTCTTCCGTTTCCAGGAGAGCCAACATTAGCCTATGCAGGATTCTTATCACATCAAGGTGATTTGAGTTTACCCATTTTAATTATTTTATCCTTTATTGGGACAAGTGTAGGTATGACATTCCAATACTTTTTAGGAAATAAACTTGGCATGCCTTTCATTCAGAAATACGGGAAATATGTATTTTTAACAGAACGGAAAATTAATTTAACGAAAATGTGGTTTGATAAATACGGATATTTTCTAATCTTTATCGCCTTTTTCATTCCAGGCGTTCGCCACTTCACAGGATACTTTGCAGGAATTATCAACTTACCGTTTCGCCGCTTTGCGATGACAATTTATTCAGGCGCCCTATTTTGGGTATCCTTCTTCTTAATCGGTGGGTATTGGTTAGGGGAAAATTTAGAAGATATATTCCTCGTACTTGAACAACACATTTGGAAAATTATCTTCGGTATTATTATCATTACGCTAATCACCCGATTTCGCAAAAAAATAAAGCATGCGTTTGTAAAAAATATGAATTAAAACGAAAAGCATGTTATTAAAATCGTTCATCCATAAAGTACACAAATAATAAAAAAAGCGGAGACCCATAGTCTCCGCTTTTTCACATATATTTTGTTTCCGAACTAACTCTCACCATTAATTTTTTTTGCGTCTAAACAACCTCGCTCCCAAAATTAATGCAAACATACCTGCAATAAGAGAAGTAGATTCAGTTGATGTTCCCCCTGTTTGAGGAAGTAATTTTGATTGCTTATTATTTTCTTTACTAGATGGTACTTCAGATTTATTTTGTACATTTTGTTTGCTTTGTACTTCTTGTTTGCTTTGTACTTCTACTTTATCTTGTAACTCTTGTTTGTTTGATACTTCCTGTTTCTCTTTTACCTCTGGTTTCTCGAACACATTCGGCTCTTCTATTACCTTTGGCTCTTCCGGTTTTAATGACTCTTCGATTTCTTCTGTTGTTTCTTCTTTATTTTCTTCTTCGATCGGTTTTATCAAAATCTCCGGCTTGTCTTTTACCTCTGGTTTCTCGAACACATTCGGCTCTTCTATTACCTTTGGCTCTTCCGGTTTTAATGACTCTTCGATTTCTTCTGTTGTTTCTTCTTTATTTTCTTCTTCGATCGGTTTTATCAAAATCTCCGGCTTGTCTTTTACCTCTGG
>NZ_JBFUIN010000116.1:0-8671 GCF_056401855.1 Bacillus sp. P4_D3 | reverse complement strand
CATATATACATTGCATATTAATGGAACTCCAAGTAATAATATGCTTGGTAATAATAATACCAAAAATCGTATTATTAATGTTTGTAACGTTAGTTTTTCACTTGTTAACGAGATTATTTTTGTTCTTGTTACCTTTTTACCAAGTGTAGAACCGTTCCAAAGAAAAGGTAACACAATAAAATTTATAGCCATTAATACGAAAACAAGTGTAAGGTCATATCTATAGTCACCTAAACTTATATTAAAACGATTGAAAATAGCACTATAGTTCCCGGTAATAATAGCTACTACTGCACCGTACGTAACTGAGATTAAAAACATGTCAATAAGGGAAGCACCTATGCGATTCATTACAAGCGCTGGACGATGCATCTTTAACTTCATTTTGTGTCGACTCCTTCATATCCTTCTTTACCCGTTTCATCGTACCACTTCTAAAAAACATTGTAAACTGGCGTTTCGCTTACTTTTCTTGTACAATGTGTTACAACAGCATTGTAAAGGAGGTTCCCATATTGAAAAGATGGATAATCCTATTTGCCGCACTCTTATTAACAGGTTGTACAGGCAATACAAACCATTTAACTTATACAATTAACGATGAATATGAACTCATACATACTTCTGGAGATGCATTTGAACTTTTCCCCTCTCAGGATGCTGTATATGCTACACAATACATCCCTGCAAAAATTACAGAAATTGCTTGGGACGATAAATACATTATCACAAAACAAATTGAGGAAAAATCAGATCCAAATAATCCTGACGCAGCAATTACAAATAAAAAAAGTGAACATTATTGGATTATCGATGTAAAGCATAATAAAAGATTCGGTCCTTATAATGAAAAACAATTTAACGAGCAAAAAGATGCTTTTAAAATTACAGTACCTTTTCAAAGTGTAGATTCATATGTGAAAGAGCTAAAAAAACAGTCAGCATAACTTTTTATGCTGACTGTTTTCGTTTAAGTACACACCTTACTTAGAAAATGAGATATTGAAAGTTTGTGGCTCTTTAACAGCTTCATGAGTATCTCCCACTGCTAAATCATCTGTTGTAAACTTAATATCCTTTACCTTCTCTTTTCCATCATCGAGTATTAAACCGATAATTCCTTCTCGTGTCTCACCAGGCTTATAATCTTCCCTTGATACACTCTTTGTGCCTACAAGTGTGTCTTCTTCATATAAAAAGTTTTGAGTCGCTACATTAAAATGCTGTTTGTCATTAATAATAACATCATTCATAGAGAAGAATTGCATGTTCTTATTTCCACTATTCTCTACCTTATATGTAATTTCAACATACCGAATCGTATCGCTAATCTCTGTTCCACTTAACGATGCATATAATTCAGCGTCTTCTTGACTCACTTTATCTCCTAATCTACGCTTTACTTCTTCAGGAGTTAATGCAGTATACACTTTCAATGTATTTTTTGCATCTTTGCTCATTTGTGATAATGAGATAACTTTAACGTCTTGTACGTGAATTTTCATTGGGGCTACTTCAAATGTCTGATTCACAGAATGAATCTGTTCTAATTCAAATGTCCCCCACCCTTTTTCTTTCACTTTTTGTCCTACTTTTTTAAGCTCACGCCCACCATACTCTTTTGTTTCTGGAATAGATTCTTTCTTCTTAGGTTCTGCCTTCTTTTCTTCTTGATGGAAGCAACCACTTAACATAAGAAGAAAACTACATAAAACAAAAATACTTTTCCATGCTTTCATCATTTAATTTCTCCTAACACTATCATTCATTAAAATATATTAGTCCCTTGATTTGTAAACTATAGAAACAATAAGAAGTCCACAAAACGAACTTGTCAGTCCAGATACTATTATACCTCCTATTTGGAAAATATGAAAATAGGGGTCTAATAACGCGTGCACGATAAATATAATGGCCGCCACAACGATAGATGAAGCCCAATATTTCTTTTTTTCCGAAGTTAAACTAGTATCTTGATCAGTTTCCCTCCTATATTTCCATAGTACATATATTAGTAATAGTAGACCAAAACATGTACTCCCATGCTGTAAAAATTTATACATCGGAATACTATATACTTCTTGCTGTAACAGCGGCATTTTCATAACAAAATAGCCTGTCTTATGGGTAAAAGCATCCCAAACGACATGCGTCACCATACCGAATAAAGCAGAATAGCAAAATACAAAAAAATCTTTCCAAGTATAAAGCCCCCACTTCTCATCTACTACATATTTATAGTAACTAGCAAAAGGCTTAGGTAAATGGGTTATAAATGGTCCTTTTAAAATACGATGATATGCATATGCTAATAAAAAAACGAGTGGTAAATTCAAATATAAGAAACCAGCCCATGTATGGCCAATAATACCGTATGGCCTAAAATGTAAAAAATATTCAAAATCAGGTGCCATACTACCTAATATAAGAGCCGTCACTGAAATATAACTAGAATGTTTCTTAGCAAAAGGGAGAACAGCTGCTGGATGTGCGAATGTAAATGGCATATTTTAACTGCTACAAAAAATATAGACAAATGTATATTCTTAGAGTATTCCTGCTTCTACGTGTCCTGTCTCGCCAATCACTCGCTACTACAGTTTGCTGTAACACTCCACAGGCGTAAATTCCGATGTAGCCCACCGTACATATATACAATCTATTCACGTTAGTATTGTATATTTTTTTGCTTGTAAAAGATTGATTGACGCGTTCAAATCTCTATCCATTACATTTCCACAGTCACATATATATACTCGGTCAGATAGCTTTACATTCGCTTTCTTTTGACCGCAACATGAACATAGCTTTGAAGATGGATAGAACCTGCCTACTTGACGTAGTTCAATTCCATATTCCTCACATTTCGTCAATAACCATGTTTTAAATGTATAAAAGCACTGCTTAGTAACTGCTTTAGATAGATGTTTATTCTTCATCATACCTTTCACATTCAAATCTTCCACTGTAATAAACGTTGGCTTGGTTTTCGCCACATCATTTACAATAGACTTTACATACGCTAATCGAATATTTGCTAGCCTGGCATGTAGTTTTTGCACTCTAAGAATATTTTTATCTATATTCGCTCTTTTTTTAGTAACAGGTTGTTCACCTCTCTTTTTTATATTTTCAAATTTACGCGATAAAGAACGTTGCTCACGTCTTAACCGTTTTTCTATTTTTTTTACTTGTATTGTTTTGTTGATGTTTTCATGAACGATACCGTCGCTACGTATAGCGAAATCCTTCACCCCTAAATCAATACCTAAACCTGTTTGATTGAGAGGTGGCTTCTTTTCTGTTTCTTCCAATTCGCAAAGCACAGATACAAAATATCTTCCTGCTCTTTTACCTATCGTTCCACTTTTTACAATCGCGTTTTTGGGGATATACCCATATTCTTTTAACCTCATCCAACCAATCGTTGGGACTTTTACTCTATGTCTTTCTACTGTCCAATCTGTTTTGTTGTTTTTAGGAAAATAGCATTTCACATCTTGATTCTTCTTTTTCTTATAACATGGAAATCCAGATAAACCCTTAAAAAATCTTTTAAAAGCTTTATCTCCATTCATAATTGCCTGTTTTACCGCTTTACTAGATACCTTTTTAATCCATTGGCTACATTCTTTTGTATAGACATTGTTTAGCCATTTAGAAAAATCATATCCACTCAAAAACTTTCCCTCTGATTCATACATCTCTTTGTTTTTGGAGAGGTACAGATTGTAAACGTACCTACACACTCCAATTGTTTGATTAATCTTGGTTATTTGTTCATTTGTCGGTTTTATCTCTATAAAATATGCTCTTCTCATATCTCTTTATCCCTCGACATTTTTTATATTTTCTCAATCATATATCTCACGACTACATACATGAATGATAGATAGCAAATCTTGAACAAGTTCTTCTTGTTGAGAGCGTTTTTTATTTTTTTTGATTTCGATAAACAGTTAAAATAAAACACCTGGATTATCCCATCTTTCCAATGTTTCAATAGACATATGAATCATCCCCAAAAATTCTTTCAACATATACAAGTTCATAATTACATTTTAATACATATGTCTATGATGGTTTACTTTTTTGATTACTGTTTAATACTCCTCTTCCTATTTCCAATAGAATACATATTATCATAACGATATGAACAATCTCTATGCAATATTTATTTTCACATTGGAATATGATAGTTTAAATGTTATAATCCACATGAAATATTCAGAAAATAAGGGAGGATCACGTGTCGTTAACACTTGTCTTTTTTCTTGTTCTGTTTACCTTGTTTTTAAGCACATACATTGTCTTCTTTCTATGGAAGCACTTAAAAATTATAAAATATATGCCTGCTCTCTTTAGCTTTATGAGCGTTCTTTTCATTTTTATATGGAAGAGAATTACTTTCGGCTGGGAAGGTCTCGGTTTTGGCATGCTTCAATATACATTATTATTCGCAAGTTGTCTTACACTTGTATTCGCTGCTTTTTTAGAAACAAAATCCCTTATGAATTGAGGTTTATATATTGATTGACGTACCCTTTTTAAAAAGTGTCACATTAAAAAAAGAAGATATCCCTAGCTTTTCCGCATATCCTTACTGTTTACCCGCCATTCGAACATTACAATCGCTCCTTTTCCATCCAAATGTAACATTCATTATTGGAGAAAATGGAACGGGTAAATCAACATTACTCGAAGCGATTGCAGTTGCTTTAGGTTTTAATGCAGAAGGTGGAACGAAGAACTTCCGTTTTAACACGTACAATTCACATTCATCTTTACATGAATACATTCGAATTTCAAAAAGTTTTAATACCCCAAAAGACGGATTCTTTCTACGTGCTGAATCATTTTATAACGTCGCTTCTTATATTGATGAAATGGATGCTGATTCAGAAGCACGCGGAAATCCAGTTATTGACTCATATGGTGGTATCTCACTACACAAACAATCCCACGGCGAATCATTCTTCTCATTATTTATGAAACGCTTTTCAGGACAAGGTTTATACATTTTAGATGAGCCTGAGGCAGCATTATCCCCGATGAGACAACTTTCAATGCTCATTCGCATGCATGAGCTAGCTGAAAAAGGTTCACAATTTGTTATCGCAACGCATTCCCCCATTTTAATGGCTTATCCTGAATCTACTATATACTCTTTAACTCAAGAAGGGATTCACGAATCGACATTAGAAGAAACGGAGCATTATCAAACGACGAAACTTTTCTTTGAAAATCGCGATCGATTATTTCATCACTTATTTGAGTCATAAAAAAAGAGGCAGCAATCGCTGCCTCTTTTTTATAATGCTTCTATAAATAAAGCTACTCCAATACCGCCTCCAACGCATAGAGAGGCAATACCTTTCTCTAATCCACGTCTTTTTAATTCGTGAATTAAACTTACCGTAATACGAGCTCCTGTACAACCGATTGGATGTCCAAGTCCTACACCACTACCGTTTACATTCACTTTCTCACGGTCTAACCCTAACTCTTTCTCTACAGCTAGGTATTGTGCAGCGAAAGCTTCATTAATTTCAAGTAAATCTGCATCTTCTAATGACCAATCTACTTTTTCTAACCCTTTGCGAATTGCTGGTGCTGGTCCAATACCCATAATTTTCGGATCTACACCTGCTACTGAATATCCAACAATTCGAGCTAACGGTTGTAAACCTTTTTCTTTCGCCTTTTCTTCA
The DNA here is from genome assembly GCF_056401855.1 of Bacillus sp. P4_D3. Taxonomy (NCBI): domain Bacteria; kingdom Bacillati; phylum Bacillota; class Bacilli; order Caryophanales; family Bacillaceae; genus Bacillus; species Bacillus sp. P4_D3. Next base: position 2,960 of record NZ_JBFUIN010000116.1, on the reverse strand, counting down.
CTCATTAATACTAAAACGGCACTTCCGTCATTAAGACCAGATGAATTCCCTGCAGTTACTGATCCATCTTTACGGAAAGCTGGTTTTAATCCCGCTAACTTTTCAGCTGTAATATCTGCACGTGGATGTTCATCCTTCGAAAATACAACTTCTTTTCTACGTTCTTTTATCGAAATAGGAACAATTTGATCGTCAAAGTATCCAGACTCAATCGCTTGCAACGCTAATGTGTGGCTACGAAGCGCAACTTCATCTTGTTCCTCTCTTGTAATTTCATATTGTTCAACTAAATTTTCCGCTGTTTCACCCATCATAATATGGTGAATCGGATCTTCTAAAACTTCCCACACCGTATCACGAATTTCTCCGTGCTGTAGACGTTGTCCCCAGCGGTGTTGTTTTAATGCATAAGGGCTTGAGCTCATTGCCTCTACTCCACCTGCAACAACAATATCACTTACACCTAATTGAATTTGCATTGCAGCAGACATAATTGCTTGCATACCTGAAGAACATTGACGTTGAATTGTATAACCAGTAACTGTGTCAGGAAATCCTGCCGCTAATGCAGCTGTTCTTGCCGTATTTGCTTCATCAGTTCTTTGAATACAATGACCTAAAATTACTTCATCAACTTCATGTGGCTCTACTCCGCCTCTTTTTACAGCTTCCTGAAGTACAGGAACAGCTAATTCTACCGGTGTTATATTTTTTAGTGCTCCTCCGAAAGTTCCAATTGGTGAACGAACTGCAGCTGTAATGACAACATTATGCATTTTGTACTTGCCCCTCTCTTATGTAACCTAGTAAGTTTTTAGGTGAAATTCCATAAGTTGTATGTCTACAATTATCATACTATAAACATACCAAAAAATCAAAATATTTAATATAATAAAAATAGAAGGAATTAACCTTCTATTCTGTCAATGCGTATAAGAACTTTTGTAATATCTTCTCTGTCGTTTCATTCAATTTCGGTAACTTGTCTACTGGAAAATATTGAAGTTGTAACCCTTCATGATCGAGCTTTAATTCTCCGCTTACATGATGTGCCTGATACAGATGAATCACATTAAAAATTTCATCTCCATTTGGATAACGGAAATAAACTTCCTTTCCTGAAAGAACACCAAGAAATTGCATTATTTTTGCACTTAGCCCCGTCTCCTCGAATAATTCTCTACGAGCAGTTTCTTCTGTCGTTTCTCCCAGTTCCATTGCCCCGCCAGGCACACCCCAATCATATGTATCTGAACGATATTGAAGCAATACTTCTTGATTATCATTTAATATAATAATTGCTGATCCTACTAAAATAAGTGGTCTCGTACCAACTACTTTGCGTAACTCTTCAATATACCCCAATATGTAAACTCCCCTTTCCTCACCCTTCCTTATCATAACAAAATTCTCTTCCTTTTGTTGCTGTAATTTTCAATAAAAAAAGGAAGCTTCCGCTTCCTTTTTTTACCGTTATCCCGCTATTTGCGGGCAGTAAGACCCCTACCTCAAAATTCAGCGAAAGYAAAGAAGTTMGGTGGGGGGCGGGCTGCCCGTAAAAGCCCGATTGGTGAGGGCTAATAATCAACGGGGGATGAACAAAAACCCCACTGATTAAAGTTTCACTTTATTTCTTAAAGCTTTCGTATTTTACAGCTTCAAAAGCTTCTTCAATTTCCTCATTGCTATAATGGACATATGTAAAACGCCCYAATTCTACTAATCTAGCTATTTCTTGTAACGCTTTATGCTGATCATATGTTTCTTCAATTGTAATATGTACATAAAACTTCATTAATGGATGTTCATATAAAGGTTCTCCCACCTCTACATATACACCTTCAACCCCTTGCACAACTCTTACATAGCTCGCAAATTGATACAGAGCTTCTCTGTCTGAAACGATTTTTAATGTATACATATATTCTCCCCCTTTTCTTTACTATATCAAAAAGATGACCATACTACGTTATAGAACTATGAAATTTTTTCGACTTGTAGTCTATATATTCGTGTAATAAACAAGGCGTTTATCCATACATAGGACCTTTTCCCCACATATATTATAGAAAGAATTTTTTCCTTTGAGGTGTTCCTTATGGATTCATACATTAATATATGTGTTTGCATTACTCCAGGCGCCGATATTTCTGACGACCGTATTGCAAAAGATTTAGCAGTTGCAGAATCAATTTGGCATCCCATTACATTTCAAATTAAAGAAGTAATTGTACTAAACGAGCTTTTCCGTTTTTCAAATCGGGAAATTAGTTATAAAAACTCCATTCAAAGTCAGGAAAAATTAKCATCCTTTTTTCAAACTTGTGTTAACGAAGCTCCTGAATGTGACCTTTATATTTGTTATATTGGCAGTGATTATTTCAAAGAAACCGCAGTAATCGCTTGCGCTTACTCTCTAGCGAAACAACAACAACTTACTGGTTACATCGTTCTAACAAACTCAGCTGCTCCAATGAAAAATATATACACCCTCGCTCACGAAATTGGTCATATTTTATTCACAAGACGAATTCATGGAAAACTTACGCACGCAGATCCCCACTCTCCAACCGGTTCTGAACATCACCATTCACCATCGAACCTTATGTACCCTATAGTCCCTAGCCCTAATAAAGTTCACATCAATTCATTATTAACAAATGAACAAAAAGCGCTCTCTTTACAAAGTCCCTTATTACAAAGAAAAAAACAGTAACGATATTGTTACTGTTTAAAACAACATATTCCAATCAACAAACCAAATACCGGCTGCGAGAAATAAAGTGAAACTATAATTAGTGGGGTTTTTGTTCATCCCCCRYTGATTATTAGCCCTCACCAATCGGGCTTTTACGGGCAGCCCGCCCCCCACCTAACTTCTTTACTTTCGCTGAATTTTGAGGTAGGGGTCTTACTGCCCGCAAATAGCGGGATAACGGTAAAAAAAGGAAGCGGAAGCT
>NZ_JBFUIN010000115.1:0-8700 GCF_056401855.1 Bacillus sp. P4_D3 | reverse complement strand
CATCAAGTTTCATTATTTAACTGGAGGAATTTATATGAAAATTGACAGTCAAGTATTACCAGAATTAAAACAGGCTTTCTCACAATTTCCAGGCTTTCAATTAGAGGGGGATTTAGAGGCGAGTCGAAGTCTCTTGTCGAATCCACATTTGGAAAAATCAGAGCTTGTAAACATGACCAAGCGAATGATTCCTGGCGCAGCCGGCGAGATGTTAGTTAAAATTTACGAACCCGTTGAGAAAAATCTTGATAAACTTCCAGCTATGCTGTGGATTCACGGTGGTGGATACGTAATGGGCCACCCTGATATGGACGATGTTTTGTGTGAACGCTTTGTTCAGACTGCTGAATGCGTTGTTGTGTCTGTCGATTATCGACTTGCGCCTGAACATCCTTATCCAGCGGCTATTGAAGATTGTTATGCAGGCTTGGTTTGGATAACAAATGAGGCAGACTCGCTTGGAATTGATGTGAATCGAGTTGCGATCGCCGGTGCAAGTGGAGGCGGTGGACTAACAGCAGCGCTTGCGTTAATGGCTCGTGATAAAGGAGGTCCATCTATTATTTTTCAGATGCCGCTGTATCCGATGCTTGATAGCCACAACATAACACCATCAAGCTATGAGATTATAGAAGACAATGCAACATGGAATAGATCAAACAATTTAACGGCTTGGAATATGTACTTGGGAAAGAAGAACGATACTAACGAACCATCTCCCTATGCCGTACCTTCGAGAGCAGGCAACTTAGCAGGACTACCGCCAACTTATACATGTGTAGGTCAACTCGATTTATTCCGAGATGAAATTATTGAATATGTAACACGACTTGCACAAGCAGGAGTAGATGTTGAATTTCATCTCTACCCCGGCTGCTTCCATTGCTTTGAAGTACTTGTGCCTGAAGCCGAAGTGAGTCAGCGTGCCAGTCAGAATTATTTTGATGCGATGGCACGGGCACTTCATCCATAACTTATCTTAGTTCAGTCATCGGGGTGTTCAACTGAAGGCATGAGTGATAGCTCTAAATTTATTCGATGAGTAGAGATTACAGAAAGAAGTACAAATAGTGCCACCATATACTTTGAATTTTGCCCCTTACTCATTGATTAATAACAGGAAATACTTCAAAGTTGGAATAGTTAACCAAGGTTTCAAAATAGTGTGCTAGCAATTCAACTTTTTTACTGCGGTTACGATGATAAGCACAATCAACACTTTGGAGCGGTTTTTTTCGTAAGTCGAGTTACTTTTTTAATCGCATTCATACTAAACAGCAGCAGGAAAGGGCGCCAATTGAACATTGGCACCGTTTATAAGAAGCGATAGACTGCATCCTTAGCTGGATCTTCATTTCAAGCTCGGAAAAAATAGAATTAAGTTCTTTTGGTAGTTGATGATATTGGTTATTTTGAGCTATTGTAGTTAAGGCACCTCTTCTGTGGTAGTGATTTCTAGGTAATCTCACTATACCAAGGATCGAGGTGTTTTTCATTTTACTCAAGTTGTACAGTACACAATTGATAGACTCTAAATTCAATATAGCTAAATCTCCCCGCTTATTTTATAGGTGCGAAAGTTGAGTTATTTGATTCCCATCTTAATGAAGAATTATTGAAATATATTTCTCCATTAGAATGGGAACACATTAATATTCTAGGAAAATACCGATTTAGTATAAAAGAAATTGCATCATTAGACTCCCTACAATCACTACAAACAACTTAACAGTAAAAAGCCAATTATTCTCTTAGAGTACCGGAAATCGGCTTTTTCTTATGAAATTTTGCTTAGCGTACGAAATTCGCGTTTTGATGGTGCTCCCCCATAATGTTGAAAAGGAAAAGAACATCTGTGGAACTAGTGGTGACAATAGAGTTGTTCCACAAATGAGACAGAAGAATAGTGTGCCCTATCTGAGAAAATTGGAATATTATGATTGTAGAAACTACAGCTATTGAAAATAGAACAAATAAAAGCTAAATAACAATAATATAATCTCTTTTCTAGATATGCCTTTATCAAGAATCAAAGAACTTAATACCACTTAGTACAAAAGCATCAGAACTTGGGCTATAACCAACTAACTTTCTTGTTCCTTCAATATCAATTCGTTTAAACCTGTTGTTAGATACACCATGTAAAATTGAAAATGGAGGTAAGTTCTTTGCCGTCATCGACTTTAAGAGAAGGTCCATAAAATCTTCTGGGCTTAAGTATGCACTCATATCTCTAGCTGTTAGTGGTTTACCATATGGATTATAATCATTATATGCACCTATACGAATAGCAAGACTTTGTAACCCTTCTTCATRAGCAAAATAAGAAGCAACAGCCTCTGCAAAACACTTACTTACCCCGTACATATTTTTGGGTCTCGTGGGTGAATAAGCATGTGGTTGATAATCCAAAGGATAGCCTTCAATTGTTTGAGCACTGGAAGCAACTATCACTTTGGATACATTATTATCGCTAGCAGCTCTAAAAATATTATAGGTTCCCTTTATATGATTTTCTAATAAGGAGCCATAAAAATCAGCATTTGGCGAAGGATTACCTGCCAAGTGTATAACTATATCTATACCTTTCGTAAATTCTTGACAAGCAGCTAAATCAGAAACATCTAAATATATGATTTCGTGATTTGTATCTTTAAAAGTTTCTAAAGCAGATAAGTTAATATCTGCTAGCCGTAACTGGTAATTCCCTTGCTTATCTAGGAATCTTGTAACATCTTGGCCAATTTTACCTGCAGCACCTGTAACTAAAATTTTTTGCATTTCACTTCATCCTTCCATAAAAAATACATCCCTTGTCAAGGGTCATATAATAGAGCATGCACTTATTGTATGTTGGTAATGGCATTAAATAAAACGAAGAAATATAATGGAGACATGAATAAAATTCATGAGGAGGACCATAGTGACTTTAACAAAATATGAAATATTTAACAAAGTGGCAGAACTCAATAGTTTTACAAAAGCTGCAGAAGTGTTAGGTTTCACCCAATCTGCTGTAAGTCATGCAATTAGCAGTTTGGAAAAAGAGTTGTCCTTTCCTTTATTTATTCGTAATCACTCTACTTTAACATTGACCAAAAATGCAGAGGAGCTTTTAATTACCGTTCGGAAAATTTTATACTATAACAACATGCTGAAGCAGGAAGTAGCCGCTATCAATGGGTTCCAAAAAGGAACAGTAAGAGTGGGGGTTTTTTCGAGTATTTCTAAAAACTGGATTCCTGGTATTCTTAAAAAAATGGAGGAAAAGTTTCCAAATATTGAAATCGAATTACTGGAAGGAAACTATGCTGAGGTTGAGAATTGGTTACAAAACGGGAGATTAGATTGTGGATTTATTAATAATGATACTTACTTTGAATCCTTAGAAAAATCCTTTGAAATCGTACAATTGAAGAGGGATCGACTTTTATGTGTTGTATCTAACCAATCCCCATTATGTAAGGAAAACCAAGTATCAATGCAACAAATAGAAAATGTACCTTTTATTATGCCAACATATCAGTGTTATGATGATATTCAAAAAATATTTAGGGAGAATAAAGTTAGTCCCAATATTAGATTCGAAAATATGAATGAATACTCAGTGATCTCCATGGTGGAGAATAATCTAGGAATTAGTATATTGCCAGAAATGATTATACCGACATCAAAAATTTCTTTTGCAGCCATTCCACTTGAAAGTGATAGCTATCGAACTATTGGATTAGCTATAAGAAAACCAACCTCACTCGCGACTAAGAAATTTTCTGAGATTACTAAAAGGTGGGTATCATTTGAATCAATTTAATTTTGCCAAAATCTGAGTTATTTAAACTGATAGGGTTCTTCTTGAACGGAGCAGATTAGTTCAATAAGCAATGAGAAAAAGTTATATATTATGTGTTGATGTAGAACTATAATATACAAAAATCAGGAGGTAATTATATGATAATATATAAATTATACGACAGAACACCCTAATAACTTTGACTAATTACTAAACCTATATGAATCTTTATGGTGGAATTCACTTAAATTAACAAGTAATGATTTGGAACGAATGTGCAATCAAAGTTGATACGCCATTTACGCATTTGATGAAAAATAATTAGTGGGTATGGGACGTGTTATTTCAGATGGTGTAATTACTGGAGTAGTTTGGGGAATATGCGTTCTACCAATCTATCTGTCCGAAGGAATCGCCGCCATGTACAAATAGCGCTGGGCAATTGAATCATTTTTCCGCTGGATTTAGCTGAATTTGAACGTTCCCGTATTGTTTGGCACAACATCCAATGCGTTGTTCAATCAGTTATTCACAGCTATAATTGCCTATGCTTTGCTGAAATTTCTTCGTGCACAAGGCCAAAAGACAAAATAAACGCTTGTCATTTGCAGGTTTCACACGCCTGTTTCTTTGTGAAGCCTTGTCAATTGAGTGACAAATTAGTTTGAAAGAAACACTTGAATTCTACAGGTCGATAAATCAAGAAACTGTATTACTTTGGTTAATCAACATACGTGTTAATTTATAGTATAATGATTGCTTGAAATAATGCGGTGGAAAACAGGGAAAAGAGGGAACCGATGCCTACTATACTAGTTGCTGACGACGATGCGAACATTCGCGAACTCGTCTGTTTATTTCTACGCAACGACGGATTCGCAACAGCTGAAGCAGCGGACGGCAAGGAAGCACTGGCCGTCTACATCTCAACGAATGTCGATCTTGTCGTACTTGACATTATGATGCCGATTATGGATGGTTGGACGTTAAGCAAGGAGCTCCGAAGAGCCAATCCTGATCTACCTTTACTTATGCTGACTGCGAGAGGAGAAACATGGGAGAAAGTGAAAGGTTTCGAACTTGGGACGGACGATTATTTAACCAAACCATTCGATCCGTTAGAGTTGACGGTTCGTGTTAGGGCACTACTCAAACGATACAAGATTGGCTCCACGCAGACGATCCATTTAGGGAACGTCATCCTTGATCGACAGACCTATAAGGTGATGAAAGGGACGGAGTCGCTTACGTTGCCGCTAAAGGAGTTCGAATTGCTGTATAAGCTCGCTGGAACACCCGGACAAGTCTATACGCGCGTGCAGTTGATCGATCAGATTTGGGGTATCGATTACGCCGGAGATGATCGAACGGTAGACGTACATATTAAACGGCTGCGTGAACGGTTCGCGACAACACCCGATTTTCGGATCGAAACGGTGCGCGGGCTTGGGTATCGGCCTGAGGTTTATGAATGATCAGATCCTTATATATACGTGTTGTCCTGACATTTTTAGTCTCCATCATCGGGGGCACGATCATTTCTTTTTTGGTGTCAACTTGGATATTCGAAGATAAATTGAACGAAAACGCTCAAATCAACTTACGTAACTTTGGCCAAGACATCGTCCGGATTTACAAGACCTTTCCGTTACATGAAGCGGACTTGTTCGTAAGTGAAATGAAGCAGCTCGATTCTTATTATATTCGAATTTACGAAGCAACGGGTCAGTTCAAGTCTTACGGTAAACTTCACGGAAACAAACCTGCGCCTGTGACGATGGAGCAACTAAAGAAAGTATTAGATGGAGGTGTTGTTCAGGACACTCCTAATGGTATTGCCACGGTCCTCTTAGGGTTGCCGTTGAAAACGGAAATGGGAACGAAAGCGATATTTTTGGAAGCGCTCGCCCCTCCTTCAGCCTCTTTTGTCACAAAATGGGCATTGGTCTTTGCAACATGTTCGTTGATTGCAGGAAGCTTATTGATTCTAGTTGCCTCTGTATTCCTGGTAAGACCGATAAAAAAGCTGACAAAAGCGACCAAGCGGATAGCATCTGGAGATTTCAACGTCAAGTTGAATATTAAGCAAACGAGTGAGCTGGGTACTTTGGCTCGCAGCTTCGAAGAAATGACGCACGATCTGCAGCAACTTGAGCGGATGCGCAGGGAATTCGTAACGAACGTGTCGCACGAGGTTCAGTCTCCGCTCACTTCGATATCCGGCTATGCTCTAGTGCTTAAGCAAGTTGACCTTTCAGAATACGAACGAAGCCGTTATCTTGATATTATCATCGCTGAAGCGAAAAGGATGTCCAAAATGAGCGATAACCTGCTAAAGCTGAGTTTTCTTGAATCGCAGTCAAAGCAACTGCGGCTCGTCACGCTCAGCCTCGATGAACAAATCCGACGGATAATCGTGGCGCTCCAGCCACAATGGTCTGCTCGCGATATACATTTCGAGCTTGATTTACAGACAGTTAAAATAACGGCTGATCATGACCTGTTAAATCAGGTATGGACGAATATCCTCAGAAATAGCATCAAATTTTCCGAGGATACCGGCGTGATTAACGTAAGCATCAAACAAGATATCAAAAACGTGACAATCCTAATATCCGACACTGGTATTGGTATTCACCTTGACGACCAGAAGCGTATATTCGAGCGTTTTTTTAAGGCCGATCGTTCCCACAGTCGTAAGTATGACGGAAGTGGTATGGGACTCGCTATCGTTAAACAGATCGTGTCGCTTCATCAAGGTGACATCCGAGTGAAAAGTGAACCTGGTCAAGGAACGACCTTCATTGTCACCTTGCCAATCACTACACCAACAGATTAGTTAGATTCATTCTCTATGCTACGACTCATATGCAAGCTTACTTGCATATAGAGCCGTAGCATTTTTTTTGGCAGTTCATATTCAGTTCATATTGTCGTCATGGTGAGTACATCTTCATTGGTTAAGTTTTCATTACAGGCACATGAAGGAAGGCAAACAGATCAGGACAGGAGAAGATGACAGTGACACAACAAGAGGAAAAGAAAACGCTGAGTGGAATGAAAATAAAGAAAGTGCGAAACATCTTACTTAAAATCATAGGAGCAATCGTTCTAGCCATTGTACTTTTTTTAGGTATTGTTTATATCGCAAATGTGATGAGTAGTCATTCGGAGCAAAAACGAATAGTGCCCTACGGGCAGCACGTATCTGTAGACGGGAGAAACATGAATGTGTTAATTCAAGGCGAGGGCGAGGAAACGATCGTGCTCCTGCCTGGTTATGGAACAGCTACTCCAGGGCTTGATTTTAAGCTTCTTATCGATGAATTATCTCCATTTTACAAAGTTGTTGCGGTAGAGCCTTTCGGTTATGGATTAAGTGATGAAACTGTAAAAGAGCGAACCACGGAGAATATGGTAAGTGAAGTTCATGAAGCTCTACAGCAGCTTAATATTAACAGATACATGCTCATGGGCCACTCCATTACAGGCATTTATGGAATTGATTATGTGAACAAATATCCAAACGAGGTGACTGCATTTGTCGGAATCGATAGCAGTGTTGCAACACAACCGGGTATGGATATCAATTTCCCATTAAAAACGTTTGCATATCTCAAAAAATCAGGTCTCTTAAGATTGGTTATGAAAATCAGTGCTGACCCCTATGCTGGACTGGCATTTGATGAAAAAACCGTAGAGCAAATGAAAATGATTTCGAATAAAAACATGTATAATGACACAACCTTGAATGAGATGGACCATATTTCGTCTAATTTTAAAGGGGCTCAAGGTTTAATCTTCCCTAAATATCTTCCAYTTCTTCTCTTTGTACAAGCGAATAATGAAGGTGTAGCAGGATGGATACCTCTGCATGAAGGGCAGATCAAAGACTCGGTACATGGAAAAGTAGTAACCATGGATGGATCACATTATTTACACCATACCAAATTCAAAGAAATCGCTGAAAACGTTAGACTATTTATGAAAGAAGTAAAGTAAGTGTTCAGAGAAAGGTTCATCCGCTATTTTATGCATTTGTCTACAGTCTGCAAGACCATCATTTCGATGGTCTTTTTTATGTCCAAACAGTTGTATATTTCCAAACCAAGATTATACTTTCGCCTGAAAGACATTGGGTTTCATTTTCATATTAACTAACGAGGCAGGTGTGCGGCCGAGCCTAGGTCGTATCATATAACGGGTGGGATTCCCGTCGAGTAAGAACTAGCCATTCGCTCGTAGCGAGTCTTGGAGGGCTAAAGGTAACTTTAGTCTTTAAGCGTAGACAGTTAGGTGGCGGATTTGCTTTACTGATCGTTCTATTCATCCTGTTAATCATTATAGGATGTAGTTGTTGGGGCGGCGGTAGCGGCGGATTCGGTTACTAAAAAAAGGGGCACTCATAAGAGTGTCTTTTTTCTCAATATAAGAACTCTAAGAATATGATATTATTTTAATGCAAATTCCCTTTTGTGCAATGAGATAGTAATGCCTAACAAAAAAACCACCTATTTCCGTAGGTGGGCCTTATCTTTATTACACAATATCAAAGTATACTCTCTTTTTCTCGTAAATTTTATGTAATTATACATATTTGTAAAAATTACATAAAATAAATATTACATGTAGTAAAATATAAATTGTGGACACGTTCTATAAAGCTGATTCTCCGATTAGAAGGCGTAACACATTTCAACCATATAGGTGTGGTGTGGCGTTGCTTTAATCTAGCCAAACAAACGATCTCGATTCTCTTGTATTTGTACACTAACAATCTGTTGAAAATAAATGATTCTGTTTTATAGGACGTGTTTACTTAATGTCCAATACATATTATTAAATTAAAGTGGTTCAAGTCGGAGGAAGGCACCTTAGGGTGTCTTTTCTTTATGGGGTCTCACCACATC
>NZ_JBFUIN010000114.1:0-8739 GCF_056401855.1 Bacillus sp. P4_D3 | reverse complement strand
CTTCTACTTCATTCTCAATACGAGTATTTTCCTCATGAATACGAATTTGCGCCATTAGAAACGCCTCCTTGAATTGATAATAATTTTATATGAAATTGGAATAAAAACTCATAAGCTTCTAATCTTTTTTTTGCATCAAAGCTATCACGGCCCCATACGGTAATGCCATGGTTTCGAATTAATACTGCTCCTGAATCTCCTTGTATATGCTTTCGAAATTTCTCTCCAAGCGTTGGGATATGAGCATCATTTTCGATAATAGGAATGTTAATCGTTGCACCTTCTTCCCAAATATCAAGAGCTTTAATAATCTCTTGATTTTGAAGGGTGACTTTATCGCTATACAAATTTGTGATGACATTATTATCAGTTGTATGAACATGAAGTACGCACCCGGCATTCGTACTGTTATAAATATGTGTATGCAATATTGTTTCTGCTGAAGGGCGTAACTCAGTTTCTAAAACGGGAACTCCTTGATGATTTACTAATAGAAAATYATCTGGAGTGGTTTTTGTTTTATCTTTGCCACTTGCTGTAATAAGAAAAGTAAGGGGATCATGACTGACTTTTATAGAAATATTTCCACTTGTTGCTGGAAACCAATTCCGAGTTGTTAATTCTTTTTTTATTTCACTTAAGTCATACCATTGACGAAAAAGTTGTTTCATGATTTCACCTCCAACAAATGTTGTAATTCGACTTGAATATCGTGAAATGTGTTAAAGGATATATAAGCAATATGATTTTCTTCACATTTTGTAATAAGGAAGTCACGGGCAAATACTTTATCTGCTTGTTTTGCTGCTTGTAAATCAGTAATGGAATCTCCTATCACAATATGAAAATCATCTTTAGAGCTTAGTTTCCGAATTAATGATGATTTACAGAGACCACAACTATGCTGACATTGCTCGTCACAAGGGTGCGGCCATTTAACTTCAACAAATTCTCCTGAAAAGTCAGTTGCATTACAATAAATTTGTTCTTTAGGGATTATTTCTTGTAAGAGTGGATAGACGAAGAAATCCATTCCACCTGATATAACGTAAAAGGAAATGTTATTTTCATTAATAAATTGTATGAATTCATGAAAACCTGTACGGATTTCAGCAGTTTCTTGTAAAAACTGAATAATATCATCGTGTAGATTAATAGGTATTAATCGAAATAATTGAGAAACACCTTCTTGAATAGAAAGTTCTTGCGATAAAATTTTTTGCTTTATTTCCTCTGCTGCTGGTGGTGCGAATTTTTCCATAATGGACATGATATTATCGTTATTTGTAATCGTACCATCGAAATCACAAAATACTTGAATACTCATAATTTCACCTCATGAGAAGGATTTCCCCATATTTGTAGTGCGCTATGCAAATTTATTTCATCCACTTCATGGAGTGGTTTACCTTGTAAAGTAGCTTCAATTGCAGCACGGAAAGCTTTGCCACCACCTTGAGCTCCATTTGGATGCCCATGAATCCCGCCACCGGCATTAATAACAACATCCTTACCAAAATCTCGTAGAATAAAGGGAACGAAACCAGGATGAATTCCAGCAGATGGAACAGAAAAACTTTTCTTGAAATAGTGGTCTTCCTCAGTTAATGCTTCTGTAATGAGAAGAGCTTCCTCTTTTTCTAATGCAACGTTGCCGTATGGTGATGGGAATAAAGAGAAATCAGCACCAGCGTAACGTAGTAATTTTCCAAGTAGTAATGGAGAAGAGAACCCGTATAGTTTCGATGACGAATATGCGCCACTTACAGCAGGGTGTGCCATAATAGGAATTGGAATTTCCTCGTCTTCTACAAGTGATTGCAGTACATCTAATCCATAAGAAAATACATTAAATAAAAGAATGTCTGCTCCAGCTACCACCGCACGTTTCGCGTTCTCTTTTAAATCATAAGTTCGCCCTGTTAAATTTACTGCGTATAAAGTTTTATGTCCGTAAGTTTCGTATACAGATTGTAAAACTTCTTTCCCAGATTCAATTCTTTTTGTAAGTGGTGTTAATGAGTTTTCGAATAAAATTTCATCATCTTTTACAATATCTACGCCTCCAATTGCCTGATCGCGTAGTTGAGTTTTTAAATATCCAATATTCCGTCCTATCATCCCTTTAAAAATACTCATTAGAAGAGGGCGATCTTGAACTTGTAACAGGTTTCGAATGCCTTCGATTCCAAATTTTGGTCCAGGAAACTGTTTCTTTAATTCGTCTGAGAATGTTAAATCAATTAGTTTAATTTCTCCATCTAACGAAAGTTTTCCAAATGTTGTTGTCAAAATGGCTGGTAAGTCGGGGCTAAAGTTCAGCGATGGATAATGAATTTTAATGAGTCCACGTGATACTTTTTTGCCAAGGTAAGAGTTAATATGTTCTTGTTCGTCTAACGCTTCAATATGAATGACATTGCCTTTATGTTGTTTTAATTGTTCTTGTAATAAGTGTGGCAAATGAGTCCAAGAGCCAATTGTTAAACCAATTGCAATTTGTTCCGCTTTCTTTTCTAAGTTGTGAGAATCATCGTGGATTAAATATGTCGCTATAATTCCGCTCATTGTTATAACCTCCTAGTTAAATAAAAAAACCTCTCAGCTAAGGAGAGGTTTTTTTACAACCAGCTCCTTATCTGTCAGCGTAACGCTGCGAGAATTAGCACCGTGTCTACAATTGTAGATCGGTTGCCGGGTTTCGTCGGGCTCGTCCCTCCACCTGCTCTTGATAAGAAGTATTTAGAAATGTTTAAATTTTTAAGATAACTGAATTTTGTCAGATATTTTTTATGTTGTCAATGACTTTTTGAAAAAATTTAATTTATCAATTCGATTAATTGCTTCTCGTAATCTATCTTCTGTATGCAAGAGACCAACACGGACATACCCTTCGCCGTGCTCACCAAATCCAACACCAGGAGCAACTGCAACGTGTGCTTTTTCTAGCAAAATATCAGAAAATTGCTCAGATGTATATCCTTCTGGTACAGGAAGCCATGCAAAGAATGATCCGGTTGGAATATCTACATTCCAACCAATTGAGTGACAAGCTGAAATAAGAGCATTTCTCCGAGATTCATAACTATTAACAAGATCTACCACACAAGACTGCGAGCCTAATAGTGCTTCGCGGGCAGCATCTTGAACTGCACCAAAAATACTAACATACATATGATCTTGCAATAGGTTAATTGTTTCGATGACACTTTCATTCCCCACTGCAAAAGCAATACGCCAGCCAGCCATATTGAAAGTTTTTGATAAAGTGTAAATTTCAATTCCTGTATCTTTGGCGCCGTCTGCTTGCAAGAAACTAACAGGCTTTTGACCATCAAATCCGATAGCACCGTAAGCAAAATCATGAACAACTAATATATTATGTTTACTAGCAAAATGAATGGTTTCATCAAAGAATTCTTTTGATGCAGTAGCACCGGTAGGATTATTAGGATAGTTTAAAAACATTAACTTGGATTTCTTGGCAATAGAGTCATCAATTTTTGTATAATCTGGTAAAAAATTATTTTCTGCAATAAGCGGCATTGTTTCAAAGTGCGCTTTTGCTAAAGCAACTCCGGATAAATAATCTGGATAGCCTGGATCTGGAACGAGAATGGTATCACCAGGGTTTGTAAAACAAATTGGTAATTCTACTAATCCAGCCTTTCCACCAAACAAAATAGCAACTTCAGTTTTTGGATTTACTACTACATCATATTCACGTTGATAGAATGTTGCCACGGCTTCTTTTAAGCTTTCATGTCCGCGAAATGGCGGATATTTATGATGAATGGCCTTTTCAGCAGCATCTTGTAAAGCTTTTACGATATGCTGTGGTGTTGGTTGATCTGGATTACCTTGACCTAGATTAATAACATCGTGACCAGCTGCAACGACTTTGTTAACTTTTGCAACAAGTGAAGCGAAAAATTGTGTCGGCAATGATGTTACTACTTCGGAAGGTTGAAAATTTTTCATACTTTTCACCTCTTTTGAAAGTTGTTACAATTCTAGTGACAAATGATATAATCTTTCCAGTATTTTGTAAAGAAAAAATTAGGAATGGGGCGGACAAAATGAAAGTCGCATGTATTCAAATGGATATTGTCTTTGGTGATGTAGAAAAAAATATTGAGAACGCTAAAAATAAAATAAGCGAAGCGATGAAAGAAAGACCAGATGTTATCGTCTTACCAGAATTATGGACAACAGGATATGATTTAACAAGACTTTCTGAAATTGCAGATAGGGATGGATTGGAAACGAAAGAAAAGTTGAAAGAATGGTCGAAACAATATGGTGTACATATTGTTGGTGGTTCCATAGCGAAGCAAACAGAGCAAGGTGTTACAAATACAATGTATGTTGTAAACAATGAAGGGAATCTAGTCAATGAATATAGTAAAGTACATTTATTTCAGCTTATGGATGAACATAAATATTTAGTAGCTGGTAATGAGACAGGTGAATTTAAGCTAGATGATGTAGAGTGCGCTGGCACAATTTGCTATGATATTCGTTTTCCGGAGTGGATGCGTGTTCATACTGCTAAAGGTGCAAAAGTTTTATTTGTTGTAGCAGAATGGCCATTAGTACGTTTAGCGCATTGGCGTTTGCTTTTACAGGCGAGAGCAGTTGAAAACCAGTGTTATGTTGTAGCATGTAATAGAGCAGGAAAGGATCCGAACAATGAGTTTGCAGGTCATTCTTTAATTGTCGATCCTTGGGGTGAAGTTGTAGTAGAGGCAAATGAAGAGGAATTTATTTTATTTGGAGAGCTGAAATTCGAGAAAATTAAAGAGGTTCGCAAAGGAATCCCAGTTTTTGCAGATCGTCGTCCAGAATTATACAAATAAAATGTTGACAAGTGATTTTTATTCTTGGTATAGTCTTCATCATAAAGTTAAAAATTCAAAAAATTATACAACTCTTATCAAGAGCAGGTGGAGGGATTTGGCCCGATGAAGCCCAGCAACCGACCGCAATACCATTGTGAAATGGGGCGTTTATGACGTCAAAAGGCACGGTGCTAATTCCAGCAGAAAGTAAACTTTCTGGCAGATAAGAGGGGAGAAGATAAACTTCAAACCTCTTTCTTTGTGGGAAGAGGTTTTTCTGTGCTAGAAAAACCTCTGAATTAAAAGGGGGAGAAGACGATGGGATATTATTCATTAACAGAAGTAACAGCTGTACACTACGCAAAAGAACATGGATACTTTGATAAGAAAGCGAATGTAATCTGCCATGAAATTGGAGATGGCAATTTAAATTACGTATTCAAATTAGATGATGGAGAGAAGACAATTATATTAAAACAAGCACTTCCATATGCAAAAGTAGTTGGTGAGAGCTGGCCATTGTCAATAAAAAGAGCAACGATTGAAAGTAAAGCACTACAAATTTTCGCGAAGTATGTACCGGAATACGTTCCAGAAGTATACAGTCATGATGAGGAGTTGGCAGTGACAGTAATAGAAGATTTATCAAGGCTAACGATTACAAGAAAAGGATTAATAGACGGAGAAGAGTATCCTCTTTTATCCCAGCATATTGGTCGCTTTCTAGCACATGTTTTATTTTATACTTCAGATTTCGGCGTACGTTCAGAAGAGAAAAGAGTGTTAGATAGTGAATTTGTTAATCCAGATCTTAGTAAAATCACAGAAGATTTAGTGTTTACAGATCCGTTTGGTCATTATGATACGAATGATTATGAGCCAGAGTTACAACTAGCGGTTGATGAACTGTGGAGTGACAAAAATTTAAAATTAAAAGTAGCACAGTATAAGTATAAGTTTTTAACGAGAAAAGAAGCGCTCATTCATGGGGATTTACATACTGGTAGTATATTTTCATCGCCTTCTGAAACGAAAGTAATTGATCCAGAATTTGCAACGTACGGTCCATTTGGATTTGATCTTGGCCAATTTATTGCAAATTTATTATTAAATGCGTTATCGCGTGAAGAGGAAAAAAGAAGTGTGCTATTTTTCCATATCGAGAAAACATGGAGTTATTTTGTAGAAGCTTTTACAAAGCTATGGATTGGAGAAGGTGTAGAAGTATATACGAAAGAGAAACAATGGTTACCAATTATTTTGCAAAATATTTTTAGTGATATTGTTGGATTTGCTGGATGTGAACTGATTCGTAGAACAATTGGTCTAGCACACGTGGCAGATTTAGATGAAATATCAGATAAAGAAAGAAGAATTCAAGCTAAAAAACAAGCACTTTATTTAGGGAAAGAACTATTAAAATATGAATCAAAGAGCGCAGATATACAACTGTTCCGAACATTATTTCAACATACAATTTCAGGAGGCGTAAAGGCATGAGTACAATCATTACTATTCCGAGATCTGTAAGTTGGAAAGGAGATACCATTGCGGTATTAAACCAAACAAAGTTGCCGCATGTCACTGAATACAAAACATTAACGAATGTTGAAGATGTATGGAAAAGTATCATTATGTTAGAAGTACGCGGAGCACCTGCAATTGGGATTGTAGCTGCGTTTGGTTTGGCGCTTGCGGCAAAGAAATATGATGCTACAAATATCGATGAATTTCAAAAGAAGTTTAATAGAGATTGTAACTATTTAGGGACATCACGTCCGACGGCAGTCAATTTATTTTGGGCAATTGATCGCATGAGAGAAGCTATACGAGGGATTTCTACAATAAAAGAAGCACAAAAAATATTAGAAGAGGAAGCACTTCGTATTCAGCAAGAGGATGAAGTGGTGTGCCGAAGTATTGGAGAACAKGCTTTAAAGACGGTGATAAAATTTTAACAATTTGTAACGCTGGAAGTATTGCAACTGCTAGATATGGAACAGCATTAGCCCCATTTTATATTGGGAAAGAGAAGGGTGTACGTTTACATGCCTATGCGTGTGAAACGAGACCGGTTTTACAAGGTGGTCGTTTAACGACATGGGAATTGAAGCAAGCAGACATTGATGTAACGCTTATTACGGATAATACTGCAGCACATGCAATTCGAACGAAAGAAATTAATGCGATTATTGTAGGAGCAGATCGAATCGTTGAAAACGGTGATACTGCTAATAAAATAGGAACATTAAATTTAGCTATATTAGCAAAGTATTTCGGTATCCCATTTTACGTTGCAGCACCGTTATCTACATTTGATACTACGAAACAAACAGGTGCTGAAATTGTCATTGAAGAAAGAGATGAAACAGAAGTTACGAAAATTTTTGGGAAACAAGTGGCGCCACTTGGAACGCCTGTATTTAACCCTGCATTTGACGTAACACCGCATGGATTAATTACAGGAATTATAACTGAGAAAGGTATTTTACGTGGAGATTATAAGCAAGAAATTACGTCATTATTTGAAAAAACAAGCTAATCACAAATAGCTTGTTTTTTTATGCCTAAGATTCTCTTTTCCTCTTATTTATGTAATGAAGGGAGGAGAGAAAGATGGAAGAGTGGATCAGGATGATAGGTAATGTGGGGTTTCCAATTGTTGTAACGCTATATTTACTACATCGCATTGAAAGTAAATTAGACGGAGTGATTGTTGCAATTGAGAAACTCCCTAAACAATTACTAAAGTAGGAAGATCCTCGCGATAGAAAGAAAAATAAAGTTTGCTCTTCGTGAGCAAACTTTATTTTTCTTATTGAGCAGTATAACCACCATCGATAACAACAGCTTGACCAGTTATGCCTTTTGCCTTTTCACTTGCTAAAAACATAGCATAATCTGCAATTTCTTGTACTTGCAACAAGCGCTTCTGCGGTACAAGAGGATAAATAATATCTTCTAAAACATTTTCAAGTGGTACATTTCGTGTAGTCGCTAAATCCTCTAGTTGATTGCGTACAAGAGGGGTATCGACATAACCAGGGCAAAGGGCATTTACAGTAATACCATGGATAGCACCTTCTAAAGCGGCAACTTTTGTTAATCCAATTACGCCATGTTTTGCGCTATTGTAGGCAGCTTTTCCAGCGAATCCGACAAGGCCGTTAATAGAAGCGACGTTAATAATCCGGCCGTATTTTTGTTTTTTCATAATAGGAAAAGCGTGTTTGATGGCGATAAATGGAGCGATTTGCATTATTTTAATAAGAAGTTCGAATTTCTCAGTTGGAAAATCTTCAATCGGTGAAACATGTTGCATTCCTGCATTGTTAATTAATACATCTAGTGAACCGAAATGACTAACTGTTTGAGAAAGCGTTGCTGTAATTTCTTCTTCAGATGTAACGTCACATTTTAAACCGATAGCTTGAAAGCCTTCTTTTTGTAATTGTTCAGCAGCTTCTTTCGCACGATCTTCAAGGCGATCAGTAATAACAACTTTTGCGCCTTCTTTTGCAAAAGCGTTCCCCATTTCATAACCAATACCACTCGCAGCACCTGTTAAAAAGACAACTCGATTTGTAACCATGATGAAAAACACTCCTTCATAATAAAAGTTCTCTTATTGCTCTATTTAGAGGGGGAACTATGAAATTCCTGCAAACATTTGGAAAAAATCGTTAGCTATCTTGTTTTGCAAAATAGTCTCTGTTATACTATTTTGTAAAGCAAGATACTTACGCTTATCTATCTTGTAAAACAAGATAGTGGGAGGATTTGAATTATGTCGACAAGTCAAATGCTAAAAGGGATTTTAGAAGGTTGCTTACTTGCTATTATTTCTGAAGGTGAAATATATGGTTATGAAATGAGTGAAAAATTAGCGAAATATGGT
>NZ_JBFUIN010000113.1:0-8803 GCF_056401855.1 Bacillus sp. P4_D3 | reverse complement strand
CGTGCTGCTTGGTTAATTGCGTATTGCGTATTAATCGCATTAATTGAGATACCGTATAATTGGTTTGTTTTCATTAAATCTAGCATTTCTGTCGTTACGTCCACACTATTTCCATCTTTATTCGTTTGCATTGATTTCGTTTGAATCTTTGCATATGTATTTTTCGCATTTACTGTTGGTAAGTGCATTTCATTCGTTTGATATAAGTCTGAATTACTCTTTAAATCCGCAGCATTTTTTTTGAATAGCGGATTATTCATATTCATTTGTTCAGCAAATGTTACATCTTGTGCTTTAAACCCTGGTGTATTCGCATTTGCAATATTACTAGAAACAGTATTTCGCTTCGTTACTAAATAATTCATATAATGACTAACATCACTAACTAAGTCCGGCATATTCCACACCCTTCTTTTTTCCATCATGCTCGCTTACGGCATGATCATCCACTGATGGAAGTTTCACTTTATTATTCATTTCCTTATATGTATTTATTAAAATGTTATCTATTATGTACCCTTTCATATTTTATTCCATTTTCCCATTGTTGTCTTTAGAAAAATACAAAAATATATAAAAGAATAAAAAAACTGTATTCACTTAGTAATCTATATAACATTTCTATATAAGAACAATAAAATAAATTTCTTTTTTTTATTATTTAGATTATTTCTGTTTTTTCATTACAGTCATAAAGTGAAACCTCAATCAGCGGAACGCTTTTATTCAAACAACGGAATGGATTCCCCTTATAATAAGGAGAACCCGTTTCCATACTTTACAATTAATATTTACCGTAAAACGAATTAGCTTTCATTCGTCCATCATTTGTCATAATCATTTCTTCCAAAATCTTTTGCTTATCTCGAATATGTTGAGCTGCCTTTATTATTAATGGACTCACTTCCGCTGCAACATCTGCTCGCGTCTTTTCATCCAAGGTCATCATCCAGCGATTTAACATAGCACTTTTCTCAGCAAATTCTTCATCTGACACTTGTAATTCACCGATTTCATTAAAACAGCCGACAAACGCTCGATAAATATCATTGTTCATTTTCGAGTGCTCCGCGGTAACCGTCTATTAAATCTTGTAACACTTGCACAATCGCATCCATGTCTTTTACTTCACGCGTTACTTTCATCGTCTGAATTTGAATGCTAATCCAATCGTATAAACCGAATAGACTATCATACAAATCTTTAGTAATCTCAGGATTTAATTGAAGCTTTAACTCTTCAAAAATACGTTCTAATTTTTCAAGAAGTGCATCTCCTTCTTGTAGTTTAAAAGTATTTAAAAGCTCTTCTAAATTACGAAACTCAACGATACATCTTTCATAAATAAAAATTGTATTTTTAATTGGATTACTCGTCATAATATCATTTTGCATATAACGTTGCCATGCTTGCATACGATCACTTCCTCAACTTTCATTAATCATCACTTTTTTGTTTTGTCATTGCTTTAATTGTTTTTAGTTGGCTATCTAGCGCCGCTAATGTACTTTCTAGCTTTTGATACTTCTTCACAATCTCATCTTGTTTTTGCAGATTTTGTGTTTCAATATCTTTAATCTTTTTATCTAAATCACTTACACGTGAATCGATGTTTTTTACATGCTCTCCGACTACACCTTTATCACCAAATAGTTTATCAAGTGGTTCTTCCATCATCTTCCCTAAACCGTTAGAACCAAAGAAAAATTGCTTCGCTGCATCCGGCTTGTCTTTTAACGCTTGTGTTAATTTTTCATCATTAACTTCCATCGTCCCGTCTTGCTTTAATTGAATTCCAAATGAAAACAAATAATTACCGTCTTGAGAAAATGTTACGATGTTATTCATCGCTTGACGTACACTTTGCATAATAGCTTGACCTTGGAAGGCTCCACCTTTTCCAGCAAAAATATCTATTGTAGAAACAGCTTTATTATAATCAGCTACCATTTTTTTAATAATATTTGATGCGTCTGTTACATTTGAATCACTTACTGTAAACTTCAGATCAATACCTTTTACTTYTGAATCTGTTGTTGTACCTGCATCTGATTTTTCTTCACCTGGTTTTTCGTCTACTTTTGGCTCCGTTACTTTTAACAATTCAATTTTCACGCCAGGAAGAGCTTCAATTGTATTCGTAGGACTTTTGTCCTCGATACCGTTAATACTATATATAGCATTTTTTGCTTCATTAATAGTATTTAATTTCATTTCCGTCTTAGTTTCACTGTCTTGATTTGTGCCTGTCCCTTTAATTTCCACCTCTGAATAAAATAGTTCAGTAAGTACGTTAGGTGGTGTACTTGCTAATTTAATAGCGTTTGCCTCTCCTTCTTTCGTAGAGGACATAAAAATTTTATTACCAAGTGTATATGCTGATACCCCATAATCCCCATCATTAATTTTATTAATTAAATCTTTATATGTCATATCAGTTGTTACTTTTAGTTCTTTATCGCCTAGTTTTATTGTTTCATTTCTTGGAAGCTTCTCATTTATATTATCAATAGAATTAGAAGCTATTTGATGACGCTGTGCGAGCTGTGTAATCATCATATTAAAAGTTCCTGCAATCGCTCCACCATCAGCTTTTACATTAATATAACCGTCTTGTGTTGTTGTAACTTTTTTCTCATTCCCTTTAAAAGCCGCTAAGTTTTTAAATGTTTGTGTGAAAGAACTAAATTCTGATTTTAAACTTGTGTATAATAGTTTATCTTGTGAAAGTTGGTTCTTTTCATTAGCATACGGTGTTTTTCTCATATCTAACGCTTGCATTTCTAATTCTACAAAGTTAGATGTATCGATCATATTATTTCCGAGGTTCCAGATCTGTTGTCTACCGCCAATACCTGTTAATGTCCCTGCCATGTTGTCTCACTCCTTATTGTTTACATGTAGTCTAAAATACTCGTTTTACTCATCGTACTAACCGCTTTAAGCGTCGCTTCATACGTTGCATTGATATATGCTAGGTCAGAAATTGCTACCGCCAAATCGACATCTTCAATTTCTTTACGGTTTTCTTGAAGTGCTAAATTTTGCTCGCTTAAAATCGTTTTAAACGTCTCCATTGTATTCATAGTTGAACCAACTTCAGTTGTACGGTTAATGATGCTATCTAAGTTTTTCTTATTTTCTCCTAATAGTGGTTGCAAAGCTTTTTGATCACCGTTATTCAGCGCTTCACTCATCTGTTTTAACGTTTTTATAACCGGTGATAATAATTCTTCTCCGTTACGAAATGCTTTTAATTCATAGCCATCATTTAGTTGCCAGTTCACATCATTTTTTCCACCTTGATACGTACCATCTTCTGTGAATGGAACTTGCTCAGCACTATCACCACCGAAAATATAACGGCCTTGCTCTTTCGTATTCGCTAAATATACAACTTGTTTTAAAATTTGATCAATCTCTGCACCGATTGCCTTCAATTCTTTTTCGCTATTTGTTCCATTTAACGCTTGCACTGTTAATTGATCCGCTCTTGTTAAAGATTTAAAAACACCTTGTAAAGTATTTTCAGTTTGTGTTAATACATTTTTCGAATCCGCTAAATCTTTTTGCATTTGTTCAATATTTGCTAAAGAATGCTGAATCGCAAATGATTTGCTTGCCGCAAGTGGATCTTCACTCATAAGAAGGTTTTTCTTCCCAGAAGTTACTTGATTTCGGTGGTATTGCTGTTGCACATTCAAATCCATCATCTGATTCTTTGCCCAGTTTGCATTTTGAAACGTAGATACTCTCATCCATCATCTTCTCCTTTATCTATATTTGACTTAGCGCGGGGAAGCAACCACAATTTTATACAGCTATTTTCTTCCCTACCATTCAATTATTTCATATCTCTGGTCTCACATCGCTCGCCCACTAATAGGCACTGTGACCGCCTCTATCTAACTCAGGACCCTCTCTCTAATCATAAAAAAAGGGCCTCGTTTCTATTTGACATGGCTGTTCTCTAACCTAACCTATCCCACAACCACTTCATATCTCTGGTCTCACATCGCTTGGTCCACTAATAGGCACTGACCGCCTCTATCTAACGCAGGACCCTCTCTCTACACATAAAAAAAGCTCTTTTTCATTTTTATTTAACACGAGGACGATACATTTACTACACATGGCTTTCCTCTTAGCTAACTTATCATTCAATCATTTCATATCTCTGGTCTTACACGGCTTGGTCCACTAAAAGGCTCTGTCCGCTTCCACCCTATGCAGGACCCTCTCTCTACACATAAAAAAAGGGGCTTCGTTTCTACCTCGCGTTATCTAATAATCGAAAACAGACTGTCAAATACTTCATTCATCGTTGTAATGGCCTTAGAGTTTGCCACGAAGTATTTCTGGAAGGCCATTAAATTAACCATTTCTTCTTCCATATTGACGCCTTCTATACTCATCTTTTCTTGCTGAATACCTTCTAATAAGTCTTTATGAATATTTTGATAAGCATTCACTGCACTTTTATCAGAAGCTACACCAACTATGAATTGGTCTAACGCTTGTTTATAAGAAAGACCTTCTTTATAATCTCCATCTGTAATTCCTGCCAGTTTATTTGCTGTTTCAGCAGAAATTTTCATTTTTGAAACATCTTTTGCGAATTCAGGATTTAACTGAATATCTTTCGCATGATCTCCAACGAAGAAATCTTTTCCCATCACTGTATTCACTTGATTTTTCACAGAACTCATTAAGTCTTCAATATGTTTCTTATAACTAGCAATCTTTCCTTTCGTATCTATTGCTGATTGAATGGCTCCACCTGTTAAAGGAATATCCGATCCATAAATCGCAACAGTCATCGGTTCGCTCCCCTTATTTAATTGAAGTGGATATGTGTCTTGTCCATTTACTGTTAAAACGCCATTCATTCTAACACTCGCGATATTAGGATTCATAGATTCATAAGACACTTCTATATTGGCATATTTAGACATCTCTGTAATAATACGATCACGTTCATCTAATAGTTGATTAGGTACTTGTGTCCCTGCCTGTCCAATTTTTTTATTCGCTTCTGCTAAACTAGCACCAAGACGATTAAATTCATTGACATGCGCTTCAATATCTTCTGTCGTCTGTACTTCCGCTGTATCTAAGTTTTTCGCAAGACGATTTATTTGACTTGTGAACTTTCCAGTTTCAGCAACTAATGTATCGTAGTAGTTTGATTGTTCTGGATTTTTCGCAACTTCACGAAAAGCATTAAAAAAACCATCCATTAAACTAGATAATGAATTCTTTCCTGTAGTTCCTACCATAGACTCTACTCGTGATAAAGTAGAATTCATATATGCATAGTAAGAGAACTGTGACAACTGATCATTAAATTGCTTCGTTTTCACTTCATCAGTAATTCGGTCAACACCTAATGTTTGTACACCCGAACCAATTCTCTGTCCTGGCGTATGACCATTACTTGCTCCTACAGACCCTAAATTCACGGCTTGACGCACATAACCAGGCGTATGAATGTTAGATAAGTTTTGTTTCGTCGTTTGTAATCCCATTTGGGCCGCTAGCATACCAGATAGCGGTGTATTATAATCAGATAACCTCATAATGCTTCACTTCTCCTTTACAATAGTTCATTCATAAAGATTTGCGAATTATTGTTTTTCTCCAAATTGTATTCAGAAACGGAATCTACAATACTCTCTGTAGTTTTTAATAGTACGTTTAAGTAATATTGATTTTTCAAAAGGATCATTTTTACATTTTCTTCTAATTCATTTAAACTTTTTTGTAATTCTTCTATTTTTTCAATTTCTTCCGGTGAAAAATACGAAAATAGCGAACGCATACGCAATGGTTCGACTTTCTTTTCTTCACAAAACTGAACAACCATCTCCTCAAAAGAGCGAGATAATCCTTTTACACCTTCTATGTACTGCAATTGTTCCACTTGCAGCTTTTGAACTGCATTTACATTTTTATGTTTTAAATTCTCATATATTTGTTCTCCAAGCGTTTGAATATTTTCATATGCTTTTTGAATGATAACAAGCTTTTCATATAATTGTATGTACATATAGCTTCCTTCCCTTTTACAAGACTAAATTTACAATTAAACCATGAATTTCTCCAATTTGATTTAACATTTCTAAATGCCCTGTTTTCGTATTAATTAAATTCATAACATCTTCCATTTCATTTAATCCCACTTCAGCTTGTTTTACAATTGTCATTTTTTGCGAATATCCATAACGCGGATGACGAGACATAACGTCTTTATATTGCAGTAAGTTATCAACGTAAAAATTCAAAAATGATTTCACAGTATTTTTGTATTCCATAACATTATCAAGCGTTAACTCTAATTCAATTTTCTCTTTAATTTCCCCAATGTTATCAACTAGCGCTTCCATTTGTTCTAACAATTTATCTTTTTTCGGATCTGCATGCAAATTATCCGAAAATGCAAGTCCTGTCCTGACATTTGCTTCTTTCGGCATTTGAGTAGCAGGCGGTATATGCGATAAAATTGGATTATGCGAGATAGAACGTAGCATATATATCACCTATTTATTTTTTTATTTCTTTCAAAACTTAATCGTAAAATCCAGTTATTTATAATTATACTCTGAACACTCATATTTTGCAGTTATTTTTTATAGAAGATATGTTACAATTTAGCATGAGGTGGCACAAATCTATGAATATTTTTCTTTGTGGTTCAAATCAATTAACAGCATTAGATCAAGAAGAAATAAAAAAATTTTTAATTGACTATGCTCACAAACATAAAATTTACATATTATGCTATAAAGCTATTGAAAATGAAGTTCTTCGTTTTTTCATTGAAAACGAAAGACTCGCTCAAAATTTATGCCTTTATACGCTACAACCGTTACATGTATTAACAGACGAATTTCAAGAAGTCGTTGATTATTTAAAAAAACACGGGGCTGAATATATTGCTTTTGATCATCCTTCCGACTCCATTTATCGATCAGATTATATGTTTTTTGTAAAGCAAATTGTCGAAGATACTGATTTAGTTCTCTGTTTTTATAATGGGGATAAACATACGTCTGTCATTCCTATTGACATTGCAAAAGAAGCAGGAGTTGACGCCGTTATTTATGATTTACCAGGCTTACATGAAAAGCAGATGAAAAAAAGCTTTGAACAAAAAATTCGTATGATGTAAAGGGGGAGGCACAATATCGTTATTGTGCCTATTGTAAATATGAAAACTGAACAAGATTATGATCATTTTATTACGAGTTTTAAACAGCTATTTAATATGGATATCGCTTCCTATAAGCAAGATAGAATGCGCAGAAGAATCGATGCTTTCATTTCAAGAAAAGGTTTTGACAATTATATAAAATTTTTAAACAGTTTACGCACCGATCAAACATTATTTTTAAGTTTTATTGACTACATTACGATTAACGTTTCAGAGTTTTTCAGAAATAAAGAACGCTGGCAAACACTAGAGACAAAAGCTCTACCAAAGCTACTTGAACAAAATAACGGCAAATTAAAAATTTGGAGTGCTGCTTGTGCTGCCGGTGAAGAACCATATACGCTTTCTTTAATATTATCGAAGCATCTAGCTCCATTTCGTTATAATATTCAAGCAACGGATCTTGATTTTCATGTTTTAGAAACTGCAAAACGTGGTCAATATACCGAACGCTCTTTGAAAGAATTACCTAATGATTTAAAACAACGTCATTTCACAAAAGAAGATGATACATATATATTGCATCAAAATATTAAACAGCAAGTTACATTCAAACAACATGATTTATTAATGCAGACATTTGATACGAACTACGACTTAATCATTTGTCGAAATGTAATGATTTACTTTACAGAAGAAGCCAGAATAAAGCTCTATGAAAAATTTAGTCGTTCTTTACGAAAAGGCGGCGTACTATTCGTTGGTAGCACAGAACAAATTTTAACACCCGAACGCTACAACCTTCAGCGTTTTGATACATTCTTCTACGAAAAAATATAGAAAAAGGTCGTCATAATTGAAATGACGACCTTTTTTTATTATATAATACGAATCAATATAATACCTATAACCCATATAAAGAGAAATAGAGCTGTAACAGACCATTTATGCTCTTGAATCGTATGTTTCAACGCATGCGATAATTGCGTCATATTCATTTCTGCAAGTGCTCTCCACACACTTGCATCACGTTCTTTAGAAATGCGATCCGTACCGCTAATTAAAATTGTTTCGTTAGACAATTTTGTCATGTAAGCTGTAATAACTGTGATCATTAAATTCGTATTTCCTTCTGATGTATCTTGTTCCACTCTAAAAATGAGCGCACTTACATCAAGTAACGGAATATGCACTTTTCTTCCAAACGAAAGCTGCACTTCAGCAAAATCATACGTTCCGTCTAATAACGGAACTCCCTTTATATGCGCTTGTTTAATAAGCCCATGCAAACTTCTAACAATCTGTTCATATATTTTTTCCGATTGCTTTCCTTCCTCGGACAACATATGTAGCTTTGAAAACAACTGCAACACTGYATCCATTTCTTTAGAAAGCATTTCTTTTACAATCTTTCCATCACCTAAACTCGCAAGTATAATCCCTATTTCATTATTTTTCGAAATGATTTGGGACTGCCCCGTAAACACAAGGTTACTTTGTTTTCGTTCTTTCTGAATTTCATGTTCTGAAATAGCTGCAGGCTGTTTTAATGGGTGTAGCGTCTTATTTTCAATTGTAGTACGTTTAATTTCCATTTAAGCGCCTCCACTACTATCAAATTATTAGCCCCACTCTTTATTACTCTTTAAA
>NZ_JBFUIN010000112.1:0-8906 GCF_056401855.1 Bacillus sp. P4_D3 | reverse complement strand
AACAGGAGCAGGACAACACGGAGTTGCAACAGCTACTGTATGTGCCCTTCTCGGTTTAGAATGCGTCATCTTCATGGGAGAAGAAGATGTGAGACGACAAAAATTAAACGTGTTCCGAATGGAATTACTTGGAGCAAAAGTAGAAAGCGTAGCGGCAGGTAGCGGCACGTTAAAAGATGCGGTGAACGAGGCGCTTCGTTACTGGGTTTCACATGTACACGATACGCACTACATTATGGGATCAGTTCTCGGACCACATCCATTTCCGCAAATTGTTCGTGATTTCCAAAGTGTAATTGGGAAAGAAACGAAAAAGCAATACGAAGCGTTAGAAGGAAAATTACCAGAAGCAGTCGTTGCTTGTATTGGTGGTGGTAGTAATGCAATGGGAATGTTTTATCCGTTCGTACACGATGCAGAAGTTGCTCTTTACGGCGTTGAAGCAGCTGGAAAAGGTGTTCATACAGAAAAGCACGCGGCGACTTTAACGAAAGGAAGCGTCGGTGTTTTACACGGATCGATGATGTATCTTCTGCAAAATGAAGAAGGACAAATTCAAGAAGCGCATTCTATTTCGGCAGGACTGGATTACCCAGGTGTTGGACCAGAACATAGTTTACTAAAAGATATTGGACGCGTTTCTTATCATTCAATCACAGATGACGAAGCGTTAGACGCGTTTCAATTATTAACGAAAAAAGAAGGGATTATCCCGGCATTAGAAAGCTCACATGCTGTCGCATACGCTTT
The DNA here is from genome assembly GCF_056401855.1 of Bacillus sp. P4_D3. Taxonomy (NCBI): domain Bacteria; kingdom Bacillati; phylum Bacillota; class Bacilli; order Caryophanales; family Bacillaceae; genus Bacillus; species Bacillus sp. P4_D3. The sequence goes on along the minus strand of NZ_JBFUIN010000112.1, from coordinate 8,156 downwards.
AAAATTAGCGCCGAAAATGAAGAAAGACGAAGGTCTTGTCATTTGCTTATCTGGCCGCGGTGATAAAGATGTAGAGAGTATAAAACGTTATATGGGAGAGGTGTAAAAAATGGGAGTAGAAAAAATTAAAGCAGCGTTTGAAAATGGCAAGAAAGCATTTATTCCGTACGTAATGGGCGGAGATGGTGGACTTGAAAAGTTAAAAGAAAGAATCCGTTTTCTAGATGAAGCAGGAGCAAGCATCGTTGAAATCGGTATTCCGTTTTCAGATCCAGTCGCAGACGGTCCAACTATTCAAAGAGCAGGAAAACGTGCGCTAGATAGCGGTGTAACATTAAAAGGGATTTTTCATGCATTAGCAGAAGTGAGGCAAGAAGTTCAAATTCCATTTGTACTCATGACATATTTAAATCCAGTACTAGCATTCGGAAAAGAATGTTTCATCGAGAGCTGTCTTGAAGCAGGTGTGGATGGCATTATCGTTCCAGACTTACCGTATGAAGAACAACATATTATTGCGCCGCTTCTACGTGAGGCGAAAATAGCTTTAATTCCACTTGTAACTGTAACAAGCCCAATTGAACGAATCAAGAAAATTACGAGTGAATCACAAGGATTCGTTTACGCCGTTACAGTAGCGGGCGTAACAGGAGTACGTCAAAACTTTAAGGACGAGATTCATAGTTACTTGGAAAAAGTAAAATCACACGTTCACTTACCAGTTGTTGCAGGGTTCGGTATTTCAACACGAGAGCAAATAGAAGAAATGATTACAATATGTGACGGTGTTGTCGTTGGAAGTAAAGTCATTGAGCTATTAGAAAATGAAAAGCACGAAGAAATATGTGAGTTAATACATGCAGTAAAAGAAACAGAAGAGGCATAAGTCTCTTCTGTTTCTTTTATGTGAAAAGTGTTAAAATATACAGAAAACACTTATAATTCAGAGGTGAGAAGGCATGCTAAGACGGAAACTATTATATCTTCTTTTAACCGTACCACTATACGCTTGGCTCATTAGCATGACGAAAATAGAATTACTAGCTCTGTTTCTAGGGTACTTATTCATCTTCTCTAACCTAAATCGGATTCAAGAGCAATCCATTTTCGAAGTATGTATATTTTCGGTTAGTATAGAATTATTTAGTATCGTTTCGATTGTATTATTAAATGAATTATTCCAATGTATCCATTCATTTGAATTAATGAAACTTGGGAATATTGTATTGCAAGTAATATGTGCTTATATTGTKTTTGTTGTGTTAGACAAAATAATCGGACAGCAGACGGTTTTTCAGGATAAAAGAAAATGGGATTGATTCAAAAAAAGAGCTGTTTGGCTCTTTTTTTAATCTGTTATAAAATTAATTGAAAATTACAATATCTGTTATATAATAGTTAAAAATTGCATTTTTTACGAAAAGAGATGATAGCATGGCCATATTGTTGGCACTTATCCCGATTATGATGATTTTTATTTGTTTGTTTTTGTTTAAACAAACGTCATTAAGAGCTTCATTAATCTCTTATGCCGTTTCTGTCGGAATCGTTTTACTCTCGCCAACGTTTCAATTAGGGATAAGTGAAACTGTACACGCAACGATTAAAGGGTGGTTAATTTGTTTTATTGTCGGGTACGTGTTGTTTTTCGGTATTTTTTTATTTCACCTCATGAACAAAATGGGATACATCGATCAAGTAGCGAGATTTCTAGAACAAGTCACGCACGATAGATTATTACAAATGCTTCTTATGTGTTTTGGAATTTGTCCACTTATTGAATCAGTAAGTGGGTTCGGAATTGGTTTTATGGTTGCAGCACCTATTTTTCTTTCATTAGGCTATAAACCATTTCAAGCTGTACTGCTCTCATTTATCGGCTTACTAGCTAGTTCATGGGGTGCAATGGCAACAGGTACGATTATCGGTTCTCAGCTTATCAACATGCCACTCACAACTCTTGGTACAAATACAGCATTATTAAGCATACCGATTTTCGCATACTTTATCATCCTTTCTTTATACGTTGTCGGTGGCTTTCAGGCAGTTATAGAAAAGTGGAAGGAAGGGATAGGATTCTTTCTATTATTTTCTCTCGGAATCTATCTTTCTAACGCATACGTAAGTGTTGAACTAGCAGGAATATTAAGTTCTATCGTTACAATTTCATTTGGCTTTTTAATCATTAAATTAAAAGGAAAAGGTGAGCAAAACCTTTTAACAGAACATGCGGCGGCTACGGAGAGAGAAGTATCCATTATAAAAATTATTAGCCCTTATATTTTTTTAACGGTTTGTATTTTACTTTCTCGCCTCGTTCCAGCATTACATGATCTGCTCAGGTCATATGCAGTTCTCGATTTAAAATCATATTCTTACAAACTAGAGCTACTATATTCGCCAGGGTTTTGGCTCGCCATGACTTGTTTATTTACAATCATTTTCTTCCGTATTCCATCTAATATTATTAAACAATCACTCTCGCAAACGATAAAACAATGGATTCCATTCGCAATTACAACGACAATGTTTATTGCGATTTCAGAGCTAATGGGGGCATCTGGTATGCATTCATTGCTCGCAAAGACAGCTGGTGAAACATTTGGCACCTTTTTCGTTTTCGTTGCTCCATTCATTGGCGGAATTGGCGGCTTTTTAACAGGTAGTAATGCAGGATCAAATGCGATGTTTATTAAGCTCCAAATRCAAACAGCACAAAACGTAGCGCTCCCGTGGCAATACGTCACAACACTGCAAAACACCGCATCATCAGTAGCGACAATCGCTTGCCCATCACGGATTACACTTGGTGCTTATTTATGTAATATTCCGTATCGCGAAAACGAACTACTAAAGAAGACGACGTTAATGATTTTTGGTGCGGTGTTGCTTGTAATAGTGGAAGTTTTCTTTTGGTATATATTGAGAAATTAAAAATCCTCCTAACATAGGAGGATTTTCTTTATGACTGGATAATGTTTTAAATATGAAAAGCTTCTACTAAATGAATAGGAGATGAAAGGTATGCCCTTAAAAAACTACGGTGTATTAAAAGGTATAGTTATACAATCTAAGATTGGAAAAGGCAAAACACCTCATTATCAAGTTCATTTACAAGGTGAAGCAGGAGTAGATTATCGCATTGCAATTAACGTGAAATCGCAAAGTTATCCGTCAGAAGTTTTATATTTTGCGAGCGACGATATTCGATCAGAGGCGATTCATATTTTACCGACATTACCGTTCGGTTTTACAGAAATAAAAAATAATGAACCGAAAGTAGCTTTAGATTATGTAAGAGGTAATTTATTTGATTCCAAGCAAATGATTCCTTTACCTGCTGAAAAAGCAGGAGTTGATAATGATTTAAATGAAAAGATAGAGCGTTATATAAAGCGAGCAATAGAAGAAAAGGCGATTATTTATGCGTTTGGTGAAAGATGGGGACCAGAAGAAAAAATACCTGATTCGTATTTCGACTTTACACCTGGAAACGGTATACACGATATTCATATGAATCAAGGAAATGTAGAGAAATGGCAAGGTGATGACGGTATATGGCAAGATGGCGGAATACTCATTCACTTTGAAAAGGAAGAAGAATGGATCGATATCTTTCTTGCATTCCAATCACAGTCATGGTGTACCGATGAAGAAGGTCATGCTCGTGTTCCGGTTGAGCATTGTGATTATAAGAGGGAGAAATGATAAGAAGAGCTAGTTCTAAATGAACTAGCTCTTCTTATCGTGAACAAGGATTGTAGTAGTACTTATGATGAGATTATGTTTGCAATATGAAAAACAATGATAGGGTTATTGTTTTTCATTCGTATTAGAAAGTAGATACCAATTAGCAGTGCAAGGAGGTCTATTTTTGAAGATAACAGAAGAAAATGTTGTGCAACAAATTCAACAACGTAATGAAAAGAGCATTACGTTCATTATCCAAACATATGGAGGTTTACTCAGCGCTATTATTAAACGATATGTATATAGTAATCAGCAAGATTATGAAGAATGTCTAGATGATGTATTATTAGCTATTTGGTTTCATATCGATTCATTTGATCCAAGTAAAAATACGTTTAAACAATGGATAGCAGCCATTGCTAAATATCGAGCAATTGATTATCAGCGGAAAAATGCGAGAAATCAGCAACAAACTGTCTGTACGGAGATTAATGACCATCTGTATCAAGAACAAAGAAAATCAAACGATTTCTTAGACGTACAGGAATTGCTTAGTGAGTTGTCAGCAACAGAGCGTAACATTTTTGAAAAGTATTATTTAGAAGGTGTACCGTCTCGTGAAATTGCTTCCCATCTTAACGTGAAAGAATCATGGATCCATAACAAACTGTCACGCGGACGAAAAAAGCTCAAGCAGATTTTTATTTTTAAAAATGGAGTGTGAGGGCATGTCTATTTATAAAGAGTTAAATGATATTCAGTTGGATATCACAGAATTTGAGGAGGTCACCTTAACTAAACTAGAGGAAAAGCAGTGGGAAAAGCGTGTGAAAAATAAGCTCCGTAAAAACAAACAATCAAAAAAGTGGTTCGGAGTCGCTGCGGTTTGCATGCTAATTGTCAGTATTACAGTGCCGCTTGGACAATCATCTTTAGCTAATACACCATTTATTGCAGGATTGATTGAAAAATATATTGATAAACAGCAACAACTTGACTATTCGCCCTATAAAACGGCTATTGGAAAAACTGCTGAAAATAAATACGGTAAACTGACTTTAAATGAGGTATTAGTGGATGAAAATAAACTGCTCATTAGTTCAACATTTGAGCCAGTAAAGGGTGTGAAGTTTGATTATCAAACATTTTTAATTCCACAGGTGCGTATAAATGGCCGTGATTTTTCTAATACAAAGGATGCACAGTCAATTGAAGTAAATGATTCTATGTTTACAATCTACAGTGCCATCGAGTTAAGTGAAATGCCACAAACTGATGCACTTCAAATCGAAATTACTTATGATACATTCAACAGAGATACTGTAATTGAGCAACCATGGATATTTGATATTGAAGTATCGCAAGCTAAGTTGATGAAAGAGAAGCAGACGTTTGAATTAAATGAAACAATTGCTTTATACGATGGCAATAAAGTAACTGTTAAAAAAGTAGTTTTTACGCCGATTTCCACAACGATTTATTATGATGTGACAGAAAGTGAAAATGAAAATATTTATTTTAAAATCGAATCAGAATCTGGAGAAGTACATACATTTAAAGAGACGGTTATATCGAATAAAGATGGCGGCATTTCTTTTAGTAGATTTGATGGAATTAATGTAGCGGTGGGTAAATATGCACTTGTACCGTATTCAGGTAAAGAAAAGAAAGGGATTGGACCATCTATTCCGATTCAATAGCTTATTAAATCTGGTAAATAATTTTCTAAAGATAAAAGAGGGTGTTCACAATGAACGCCCTCTTCTCATCTTATAAAACACAAAACTCACAAGTGTAGAAATACAAGAGAAAAGTAGTGCCACACTAGAAAACGCGATGAGATACATATTATACTTCATCATTTTGCCGATTAGTTGGTTACTATCATACTGAAAAAGTCCTGCAATTATATTGAATAAAAATAAAATGATAAACATGACGATGACGCCGTCTATTGATCCTTTAATGTCTGGTTTACTTAAAGCAATATGTGCGGAAATACAAATAGCTATAAATAAAAATAACCAAAAAGAAGGGGTTAATAAATTGCTCATTGTAAACAAGCTCTTTAATAAAAAGAATGTTGATAAAAACATGTTTTGGATCATGTCTAAGTTAATAGAAGTCGATGCAATTGTTGTTTCAAGAGTCGTATTAAATAAAGAATATGACTCTGGTACGAAATAGCGCATTAAAAGTATTAAGGCAGTAATACCAGAAATAATAGGGCCGATTCCGATGAAGAAATTCCCAATTCGTTGATATATACTTTTTTGATTGTATTGATGTTGTACGTAACCTAAAGCTCCCTGACTTGTATCTGTTGGGAAGAACTGCGTTGCTACAATTTTATGACGAAATAATAGACATATAATTGCATGTCCAAGTTCATGAATAGGGACACCAATCCATGCAGTTAAAAGGAAGCCCTTCCTTCCGAAAGCTCTCGACCAATACGTTCGTGTGAGAGATTCTAAATAACCTAATATAAATCCAATTACAATGATGACACCAATTAAAGAAAATAATTGGATCACGCTTGTAAGGAGTGTTTGAAAAATCGAGTTTACAAATTCCACTGTCTTCATCCAATCTGTTAAAAATGTTAGTTGCTCTGTTTCATAATAACATTATTTTTCTATATTACTAGCACACATAGTTTCGTTTAAAAGAAGGATTTCATATTCTTTTTCTTGTAGTCATGTTTTATGTACAAAGTCATATATTGAATTTGTAACACCCTATAAGGTATATGCTTAAGGAGGGATGAGAGAATGAAATGTACGGCGTGTCAAACAGAAAATGCAGCGGAAGCAAAGTTTTGCGGGAATTGTGGACATTCGTTATCGGAAGAAGTAGTAGTAAGTGGTGTGCAGGAAGAAGGGCAACTATCGAGCGCGGCACAAGTAAAGGAAACTCGCCCAAATGAAACGGTAGAGCAGGCGAAACAATTTGCAAGTGGCTATTTTCAGTTCTTTAAAAATGCTTTTAAATCACCATCGGCCATTATGGAAAGTGGAAATATTGAAGTGCGAAATGGAATTGTAAGTCTTGTGCTTATTTGCTTTTTAGGAGCATGTATTTTTTATAGAATGATGAGCACAGCGGCGACTGTTACGAGGACATTAGTGCCAGATGTATCTACTCCTACTTTCTTTGGAGAATCTGTAATGGTCTTTTTCTTTTTATTAATTTTAACTTTATTTGTCGGATTTATTATTTTTGTAAGTGGTAAGATGATGAAATCATCTTTTTCTTTTCTTGAAGCATTCGGCATATGGGGGACGATAGCGACGCCAGCTATTGCTATACTAGTTCTTTCTTTTCTTTTTAGTTTCTTATTAATCTTTTTCTTACCAATATTACTATGGATAGCTACAACGTATATGGTAATTAGTATAATTGTAGCTATATTAAAACTAGATAACGGTGGATTAGATCCTGTGTACACACTTCTTATCGCAAATGTTTTAATTGGAATTGCAACGTTTATTGTGTTTTGGTCTTACATTAACACGATAATTCAAACCTTTACACAGGGATTAACTGGCTTCTAACGAAAAGGTGGTTGAACGGATGAATGTATGCACAAAGTGTGGGATTCATTTTGAAGACGGTGTGCAATTTTGTCAAAACTGCGGGACGAAGAGGGGGAATCCTGTAGTAAAGAAGCAAAAAATGAGCAAAGGGACAATAATTGGAATTACACTTTTAACATTTTTTATTATAGTATTGGGCGGATTATATGCGTATGGATCTTCATATTACTCACAATCATCGCAAGTAGAGAGAATTATTACTGTTTTACAAGAGAGGGACGGAGAGAAGTTAGCTGAGATTGTCACGACAGATGATCCAGCCGTTATTGTAACGAGAGAGAGTGTAACGCCTCTATTTTCATATATAAAAGAAAATCCATCTTACGTGAATGAATTGAAAGAATATTTGAGGCAAGGTGAAAAACAAGGGGATGGAATAGAAAGAGCAGATTTTTCTTTAACGAAAGACGGGAAGTATTTCGTTTTATTTGATCGGTATAAATTGAAAGCGAAGACGTATTATACGACTCTGCTTACAAATGAAAAAGGTACATCTTTAAAATTGAACGGAAAAGAAATTGATAAAACAAATGATAAAAAGTTTGACAAGCAATATGGACCGTTTCTTCCAGGAACTCAAGTATTTCAAGCAGAATATAAAAATGACTATGTAAAACTATTACGTGAGGAAAAGGTTGTACTTATGAAACAAAGTCAAAATAATGTAACGATAGATTTAACACTGCAAGGGCAATATATTACAGTTCAAACGAATGCGCCTGGTGCGACATTATACGTGAATCAAAAGCCAGTTACAGCGTTGACCGGAGAAGAAATTAGGTGGGGACCGATAGCGACTGATGGAAGTGCGGCGATTTATTTAGAACGAAATGGAGAAAGCGGAAGGGAAACGACAAAGGTAGAAAC
>NZ_JBFUIN010000111.1:0-8930 GCF_056401855.1 Bacillus sp. P4_D3 | reverse complement strand
ATGTAATAACCTCCTCAATAAAGTTATATAACTTATATAACTATTCTATTACTCATTTTTCTGGTTGTCAATATAAGTTATATAACTTATAATATTTTTTATAGAGGAGGTTGTTATATGGCTGTTAATAAAGACAAGTACACTCAAATTTTAGTTACTTTTACAAAAGAACAAGTAGAACAAATAGAAAATTATTGGCATGAAAATAAGCTGAAGAATCGAAATGAAGCAATTCGTCAGATCGTAGACAAAGGGTTAAGTCGTAAATAATGACTGCCCTTTTTATTTTCCCTAAAAAACCTAAAAACGCATTTAAAGTCCGTTTCTTCCTTTACATACGTTTTTATGACAAATACGACTTATTATATTAACAACTAATTAAAAATCTCATACAATCAAATCTGAAGAGTCATTTTTGTGTTAAACTGATTTTTCTCATGTATTCTTTAAACAAATGAAAAAGAGCCGGATTTTCATCACAGCTCATGTATTAATTGGTTCTGTATGTGTACATGTGGGATATTGAGAACAGCCAAAAAACTTATTTCCTGTTTTATTCGAATTTCGAATGACTAAATCATGTTTACATGTTGGACATTTCCGTTCTGCAGGTGTTACCCCTTGATATACATCTTCAGCCGAATATTCGGGATTAATTTTATTAATCAATTTCTGAAGTTCTACACGATCTATTAATTTTACATTACAAGCTTCCGCTAATTCTTTTGCTTGTCTTGTATATACACTGTTTGTTACAACCCAGCCCTCGTGTGCTTTATAATAGGCTTGTGCTGCATATATCTCTTGTACGGCACTGATGCCGACTCTATTTTTCATCCCGTAGCGTTTCGCCTGGATTACAATACGATTTTTCCCCTTCAATACCAGATCCGCTCCGAAATCATTTGACTGCTTTGTGACTGTTGGAGAATAACCCAACTCTCGAAAGAGAGCTTTTAGGTATACTTCGAATTGATGGCCGTCCATTTTGTCTATATAGCGAATACCGGACTTAGCCATTCGCTTTAATATTCTTCGCTCCTGGATCTTCCGGTACATAAATTTACAAATATGAAAAAGAACATAAAGGATAAAACCATAAATCAAAATCTGTAATATGTTTGGCATTCCTGGTAGATTAGACACTTCTCTCCACCTCTTTAATTGGTTTCATTTTCTTTGGTTGAGCTGTTTCTTTTACCTGTTGCTCACTCACTTGTTTCTTCMGGACATCGTTCCAATCTTTTTCATTCGTTGGAATATCCTCTTTAAGATCTACAAAGCATTTCATCGTCTGAATAAAGTCTTTCCCGGCTTTATCGTTATCAACTGCCATAATGACCTCTTTAATATCGTGCCCTTCTTTTTTCGCATCCATTAAAGATTGAATCACTGTTTTTGACTTCAATCCATGCATAGAAACCAGGCGAGCATTTTGTATCTTATTTTGCTTGATACTCCAATGGGACAACATGTCGATTGGATCTTCATAAAAAATAATCTTATCCGGCTTGCCTACATCAACTGTAAAACCTGCATGAATCCTTTCGTAATTCGGGACAATTTGTTTAAAACTTCCTCGTTTATTCTCCATTTTGACAGTACCTTGGCGATTCATTCCAATTACTTTTCCTTTACCTCCTTCTTCTCTCCATTTGAACACGACATTGTTTTTCTTATCCTGGGCGATGAGATCCTTTTTAATTAACCAGTTCACTAAACGAGTATCTATTTTCCGCTCATCAATTAAGTACTGCTTGATCTCTGTTTGTTTCGGCACCTCTAAGTGTTTTGGATAGATGAAGGGCTGCTGTTCTTTTTTGCGTTCTTCTTCAGCTTTTGAGCGATCAAACTCTTTGTAATCCCCTTTTTTTATATCTAATACGGCTTGTGGAAATGTCATTTCATAGTACATCATCGCAAAGCTAATCGCTCCATATCCCTTCTCCCCTCGACTATTCCAGGCGTATTGATTCCCTTTAATAATGAGACTGTCATGTTCTGTATGACGGTAATAGTTTCCTTCTTTCTTAAACGTTTCTCCCTTTGCTTCCAGATATGAAATCAAGTCAACTTTTCTTGCTTTCATCGCATCCTCCGTACTGACATGTGCCATTACGGAATCCCCCCTTTACCCTATAAAATGAAATAAAAAAGAGGACTATTCCGTTTCCTAGTCCTCTTTTGCTACTTATAGTTGATACATTTCATTTTTATTTGCCGAATAAGAATTTTAATCGCTTCTCCTGTACGCTGTATGATAAACGAGCGTCAAATTTCTTCCCGTTTTTGTTTGAGATAAACCCTTTGATTTGATCCGTCACATTCTTTTCTAATAGCTTTTTCACATGGTTACTACTTAAATTTTTACCAGAGAATGTACCAAAAATAATGAAGTCACAGCCTTTTTTGTATCTCTCACATAAGTAGTTACTTTTCCCTACAAGAACTCTGCTCTTACATAATGGACATTTGCCAATTGTACGATCTTCAGTCGTTGGAAAACGGAATTTCAAACTTCCGTCTGCTTCCATATAGATAGCTGCTGTAAATTCTCCCATTTCTCCTTGAAAGCCGTTTATAAAATCCGTTGTTTTATACTGAATCAGCTTTTTCATCTGATTACCAGGGATTGCTTTCCCTTTCATCTTGGCTGGTAACATAAAATCACATCCTTTTTTATGCTCTGTGCATCCATAAAACGTTTTACGATGAAGGATCTCACCTTTTTTACATTTTGGGCATTTACCAAATGACAGCTCCTCTTGTGTTGGGAACTGAAATTTGATATTTCCTTCATGTAACACTAGGTAAGCGGAAAACTCTTTCTCATTGGATTTAAATCCTTTTAAAAGATCTGTTTTCTTATCCTCAAACAGCTTTTTCGCTTGCGCCTCCGGAATCGCTTTTTCTTTAATTTTTTTCGGTAAGGCGATTTCACATTCTGGATAATTACTGCACCCATAAAAATTGCCTTTATGAAGGATTTTTCCTTTTCTACAAGGGCATTTACACACCTCAATTTGCTGATTCCAAGTATTAATAATGCTATCCGACACATCATCATCCATTGCGCCTAATTGCTCTACCGTATCCTTTACAAACGTATTTGTTTTCTCTACAAATTCCTCATATTTCATTTCCTTCTTTTCAATCATGTAGATCATCCCTTCCATTTCTGCCGTATAAGCTGGATTTTTGATTTCATCTACCGGAAAAGCATCTATAAACGCACGACCAATATTAGTGGTTCGAATCTGAATGTTGGTAACATCAATATAGCTACGCTCTAACAGTTTCGGAATAAACGTTTCTTCCGTTGCAACTGTCCCAATCCGTTTTCCTTTCATAAGTTCTTTCAAATGTTCATCATCCAATTTACGCCCTGCCGTCTCCATAAAGGTTAAAATGGAACTTTCCGTATGAAAGGCTGGTTTCTTTGTTCGTGACTCAATCAAGTCATACTGAACGATTCTGAAAGAATCTCCCTCTCGTAAGATAGGTATCTGAAATGCTTCAACTGATCCCTCTTCTATATCCTCTTGAAACACACTTAGAAACCCTTTCTCTTGTAGGATTTTTTCTTTTGTACTGTATGTGTTGCCCTCTTGATCTATAAAATGTACTTCTCTTACCAGGTAGATTGCTGGTTTCATAAAATTCCCGATAAATCGTTTTACAATTAAGTCATATAACTGTTTTTCTAATGGATTTCGGTTGGTCCCGACATATAATTTTGTTGTTGGGATGATGGCAAAGTGACTACTGACTAATTCATCATTAAATGTAGTGTGTTTTTTTGTAATAGAAGATGGGATTACTTGTTGTACGAGATTTGCATAGGAGCTTTTTTCTAATGCTGCCATTACTTCTTTCACTCGTTCCACTTGTTCTGTAGGTAAGTGCCTGGATGAAGAACGAGGATAAGTAATAAAGCCTTCTTCATACAAACTCTGAATATGTTTTTTTGCTGTTTCTGCATTTATCTTCATCTTAGCGTGAGCATCTTTGTAGATATCCGTTAAGTTATATAATAATTTTGGTTTCTTTTTTCTCGTACTTTCTTTAAATTCCGTTACGATTACATTCGTTTCTTTCAAGCTATCTCCAAGCCTTTGTAGTGGCGATGGATCTATCAGTTGATCTTCTGTTTTCATTACTGGTGATAAACCGTTTTCCGTTAGTAGCTTTAAATTGTAATAGGTTTGTTCTTTATAGTTTTGGATAGCAATTTCCCTTTGACGGATTTCATTCAAGATACACATTTGAACACGACCGGAAGCCAATAAGAATTGATTTCTTGCTAGTTTTGATGTACAACCTCTCGTAACATTAATACCTAGAATGTAATCTAGGTATTGCCTTGCTTTAGCGGATTGAGCAAGTCCTTCATAGTCTGCTCCTGGTTCTAATCGGTTCAAAGCCCCCTCTAATTCTGCGGCCTCATAGGAAGAGATAAAAAGACGGGATTCTCGCTTGTTCACACCTGCATATTCAACTATTTCACGATAGATAAGCTCACCTTCCTTATCCGCATCACAAGCATTTGCCACATGATCTACATCGGGACGATTTAACAACTTAACCAGTATTTCAATTTGTTCAAGACTATCCGATTTCGCTTTATATTCCGGCTCCAAAATAATTGGTAAATGTTCAAATTTAAATTCTTTGTATCTCTCGTCCATCTCTTCTGGATGTTTTAGTTCTAATAAATGCCCTCGGCACCAACTAATAATGTAATTTTCATTTTCATAGTAGCCATAATATGGCTTACTTCCTGGATGCTTTTGCGAGTTTCTAAATCTAGGTGATTTTAATAATTCAACAGCTACCTTCGGCTTTTCTGCAATAAACAATGTTTTCCCCATACGTATTACCTCCTATTAATCTACAATTTCAGTTTCACGCTTCCATTTCTTATTTCTGCGCTTTTTCATTATTCTGTGACCAAATAATAGCAACATGTTCAAAAAGACTGCTACAAGGAACATACAGCCTGCAAACAGCCATACATTCATGACGTTCACTCCTTTCTTTCTACAAACAAGAAAGAGGGCTTTTCCTTTTACCCTCTTTCATTTTTAGATATAAAAAAAATCACTTTCCGTTTTCTCAATTGAGTAACAAAAAATGATTTAATCTGGTTTTCCTGTTATAAAATTTTTCATCGTTCCATTTCCATTGTTTCTTTTTTTCTACTTGATTTCTTTGTAGCCTTTGACTGGTCTACATTACCTGAAGTAATAGGATCTGGCTCCTTTTCTTTTTCTTTACCATTCGTTTGTTTTCCGTTTAATGGCTGAATTTTTTTATCTACATCTATTTCTTTTGAAGTTGTAGACTGATTCACCGCTATTCCTTCTTTCCCAAGCTTCTCATCCACCTGATTTTCTAATTTTACTACGTGTTCCTGGCTTACCAGCTCATTATCAATCGAAACATATTTCGTTGTATAATACCGTTCTTCAGCTTTTACACGAGTGACAATACTATCAATATTATCTGGTGTTTCTTCATATTGTAAACGTCTGTATGCCTCGAATTTTCGGCTTAAATCCTTATCTAACGTAGTTGGCTCCTTTTCTTTTAAAGGCTGAATTTGTTGATCTAGAGAAGCAATAGGTGCATATCCCTCCGTCTTCATTTCTTTATATAATTCCACTTCTTTTTCATTAAATGAGTAATCTTTTTGCGCCTCCGCTTTATCAACTAAGAGTCCATATCGTTCATCTTTTACGATTTCATCTAGACTCATATTTGCATCTTTTTCATAAACAACAAATGACAAATTTCCTCTTCCATCAAATATAGAACTTTGAACCTTTTCATATAAATCTGGTTTCAAAATGTTATCTAGATAGACATTTTCTCGTTTCCCGTTCTTTTCCATTAGTGAAACATATAAATCGTCCCGATCTGTTTTATCTTGATTCCATACAGACAAATAATTTATATCTTTCGTAACAGCATCCATCATGTGGATTCTTGCCAGCTCTTCATCTTGTATACCGTTTGCTAATACTTCAATTGTAACAAAGTGGTTGGGTGTTTCTTTCAATTTTTCTAATGTATTTTCCTGTGCTTTTTCCAGCGGTATTTCTTTGTTATTTCTATGATTCACCACCTCATCTCGTAACGCTTGCTTCACTTCATCCGATAGATACCTTTTCTCGTTTAATACTTGTTCATACGGAGTCTTGTAGTCTCCATCCCCCATATCCAAACGATCCATACTCACAAGCTCCATTCTCCCAAAATCCCTATCTACTTCTTTAGGAATGGCGATATGGTAACGAGTTTTATCATATGGTACATATTCATCTCTTTCTCTTGCTTCCTCTTTTGCTGTTTCAATATTAGAAATGACTTCAGACATTTTTTCATTGGCTTCTCCAAATGGGATCAATTGATTACTTTTAAAATTTCCATTTTCACTCCATTGAATTAACATAGTTGGACGAGTAATGTCATTCTGATTTAGTGCTGCATACTTTTCTTGATTTGCCACGTTAAATGCATCTATATATTCCTTATCACTCAATTTTCCTCCACCTTCTACAGGCTCAAACGCTCGATTTCTATCTGCCTGCTCCCTTAACTCTGTAACGGAAACAAGCTCTTGTGTCGTGTTACTTAAACTCATATATTCGACCAACAAAATGTTTTTTTCATCCTGTTTTTCATTTCTATTTGCCATGCCTTCCACCTCTTTTTCATTTGTTTTTTCTTTTTCCTTTTCTAGTGTGTTTTCAATTGTTTCAATAAATTCAATCGAAGTTTCATGTACCTCTTTTAATAATTTCGTTTTATCTTTCATTTCTTTTCCTTGTGTCCAGCTCGCTAAATATCCTAGCGAATATTCGCTTGTATCAATCCCGAAATAAGAAGATACGGCATAAGCGGTCATTTCTGCTTGAAACTCTTTTTCGGGTGCTGTGTAATTCATATGTGTCTCTGCTGTATGAAGTTTTGCATGTGCCAATTCATGAAGTAAGGTTTTTACATTTTGCAATTCACTGTTTCGTGGATTCAAGGCGACTTCTTTTGTTAAGGTGTAGCTAACACCCTTTGCGACACCCAGTTCTGATTTTGGTTCAATAATTTTCACACCGTTTTTTTCCGCAATGGCTTCCATTCCTTTGTACAAACTTTTATAATCTGTTACGCTCCCGTCTAGCCAACGATTCGGAAAAATACGAGGAAGATCTTCCGCTTTTGCGTTCGTTTGGGACACATCAAACACATGACCGACAGCAAAATATAAGCGACCAGGTATCACTTCTACGCTTTTAGATTCGATTTGTTTTTTMTCTTCCTCACTTGCTTTAGTTACTGTTTTCCAAGTGCCTTCTTTGTCTTTAAATTTTGCTACAGTTCGGTTTGGAACAAGGATCTGGATTCCTTTCTCGCCCTTCTTAACCGCAAACCCTTTTTCTTTCCAAAAAGAAAAGGAACCAACTGCACTGGCTCCCTCGAATTGACTCTGTATTAATGAAATATTAGATGGTGAATAGTGATAAAACTTTGCCATAAACGTTAAATACTCTTTCAAATCTCCCGGTGTACGAAAATAACCTTCTACGCTTTTTTCCATCTTTTTTGTTAAAGCTTGCACCGCTTCTTTCTTTTCTTCTGGTGATTTCGTTTGATACTTTTTCTTATAATTCTTACTCATGATCTTCCCCTACTCTTTCACTCGCTCTTTGCAATTCCTCCATATCTTCTTCATTCCATCTTTCCGTTGTGTCAAAGAAAAGTGCATGTGTTTTTACGTTAACCGGAACTAACATATTCTCTTGATTCATAACATGAACTGCAAGTTCTTCCTCTTGTTCTCGTGTAATTTTGATTGTTAGTTCTTCATCTTTTACAAGTAAAACGAGTTCACCTTCTCCAATTTCTTTAATGACTCCTAATGCGATATCTTCATGAAATAATAACATCCTAATAACCTCCTATTTTTTTATAAAAAAGAACAATGTAGCTTATGTTACATTGTTCTTTGATGCCTCGTGATCTATACGTTTTTGTCTCGCATGACTAATTCGTTCCGCTACGACTTCCTTTGCCATTTTCACGCCACCGACTTCTATTTTATCCGTAGTAATAATACTCTCTAGATCTAAGTCATTGGCAAAAAAGTATCCATTCATTAATTCAATTAAAACTTGTGTATTTCGATCCGCACTATTTGCACCAAGACGAATTTTTGTTAGTTCACTTTTTAATATGTCATGAAGATTTTTAGAAACAACTTCTGAAATATAATTCAATGACCATTCTGTATTTTTTGATGCTTGATGTTCCATACAAATTTTCGATATGGCATCCCCAGGATGTGTAATATTATTCTCCTCCATATACTCTTGAACATAATGATGGACGTTTTCACTCAATGATAACTTCATTCGTACTTTTTCATTCCCCATAATCTAACCCCTTTCGTTTTCATATGCATTTTCCCTTTGCATCCGCTCATAATACTTTTGGTTTTTCCAACTTTCATATTCACTTTTAAAAGCACGTTCCACTTTCCTCATAGAATATTGAATAGATACATTCTGTTGGAATTTTTGAAACGGCTTTGATTTTTTCATGTGATGGATTCTCTTTTGTTCTTTATCGTATGCCTTCATTTCTTGTAAAAAAGCGTTCCCCATTCTTTTATACAGGTCATTGATTTTATTCGTTTTATAATTTTCATATTGCTTCTTATCATACTTCCCTTCTCCATACGCTTCTTTAAAAACTTGAACTTCTTTATCTAACTTTTGGAGAAACTGATCGTAATCTTTTTTATGATGATGTTGAATATATCGCCTGCTTAATTCATCAATTTCCGGCTTCAATGGCTGAATGGTATTGTAACTATATTGCCACTGTCTTTTATCACTTGGTAACTGTTTATAGATTTGTAAAAACAATGG
>NZ_JBFUIN010000110.1:0-8942 GCF_056401855.1 Bacillus sp. P4_D3 | reverse complement strand
GTCACATACGGTAGTGTCAAAATGTCATGATTTCTATGACATAGCTATTAATATAGCCGTATCCCACTCAATTTTTGTTGTTCTTTATAAATATGACAAAAGTTCACTATCGACTATGACTCGCCGCTTGCTACACTCTGTTCATACGCTAACGAGCCGCTAACTCGTTGTGCTAACAAAAAATTTCAATTAAATAAAGGAGCGTACAAAAATGAAACAAGCAATTAACAAACTGGGGATCGTTACAATTCTTCTTTCTTCTTCAACCATGATTTCTGCATGTTCCCAACAATCATTAGAAGCAGGAAAATCAAAACCAGCGGCATCCACGACTAATATCCAAATGACGAAAGGACCTAATAATATAAAAGAAATAGAATCTTTTGCTGATTCGTTATTTGAAGAAAAAATGAAGAAGTATAATGTGAACGGTTCTAGTTTTGTCGTCGTTCATGATGGAAAGGTCGTTGTCAATAAAGGGTATGGATATGCCGATAAAGAAAAGAAAATCCCCGTCACTAAGGACACGGTCTTTCAAATCGCTTCAGTCTCGAAAACTTTTACTGCTTTGGCTGTGATGCAGCAAGTCGATAAAGGAAAGCTTAAACTTGATCAAGACGTACAAAAATATCTTGGTGGATTACAAATACCTAATAAAACAGGAAAACCTCTTACCCTGTTTGATATGCTCACTTATACCAGCGGGGTAGATTTACCTGATATCACCACGATAACCGGGCCTGAATATATTAATCACAGTATACCGATGAAGGAATTTTTCTCTAAACATATGCCAACGGTGGTACGGCCGCCTGGTGAAGCTTATACGTATGACAACGTTGCATTTGCGCTCGCAGGGTTTGCAGTAGAGAATGTTACTAGTACTCCTTTCTCAAAATATATGGAAAAGAATATTTTTAAACCATTAGGTATGAAATCTACAAGTTTGAGCTTTACGCCTAATCTTCTCAAGAGAATGGCTACACATTATGGGCCCACTGGCGATCCAATTCCAACAAGTGGAAACGGTCTAATGGATGCACCACAGGGAGGTATTATATCTACCGGAGAAGACATGTCAAAATACATGATTATGCAGCTACAGAAAGGAAAGTTTAAAGGCAAAGAAATTGTAAGTAAAAAAAGCATGGATATGATGCATGCCTATCAAGTTTTTGATGATAAGACAATTCCTGTTGCGACAATTGGATTTGAAACGCCTTTCAATGAATTTGCTAACGGTCAACACGTTGTAATGAAAGGGGGAAGTATGCCTGGACATCAATCAATGCTGATTTTAGTGCCAGAACAAAAAACAGCATTTTTCATGTCTTACAATAATGATTCAATGATGAGTATAGACATATATGAAACTCTCATGGATCACTATTTCCCTGCTAAGAAGAATGAAGTAAAAACAAGTTATCTCCCATTAGAGGAAAAAGAAGCTAATAAATACTTAGGCTTATTCCAACAGACGCGTTTCGCTGCAATTCGCACTCATTTTACTTATGAAAATGGGAATTTGGTTATGGAGGGTGGTACAACTGGAAAACAAGTTCTCAAAATGATTCATCCGTTGTTATTTGAAGATTCGGAAGGCAACAAAGTTGCTTTCAAAAAGAATTCGGCTGGAGAAATCGCATATTTTCACTACAACTCTCCTAAAAGCCTTGATTTTATAGCAGATGCCCAGAGAATTAACAACAAACCACCTTTTGATGACGTTCCACAAAAGAGTAACTATAGAAGTCACATTGATAATCTTCATGCCCTAAATATTATGGGTGCTAAAACAGGTAATCTATTCAATCCGATGGACACCATGACACAAGGAGAGTTTGCGGATACGTTGTTACTTGCTCATGGATGGAACGGTTTTCCAGACGACTCCAAGGAGGCAAGGGGAAAAATTATGAATGGAATTCCAGAGTATAACCGTGCTACTCCGATTACCCGACAGGTCGCAGCAACCATGATTCAAAACGTTAAGCAAATTCAAGACTTGAAAACGATTCAACCTGATAAAGCTATTAAAGTTAAATTACTTGATGCCGCAGATGACTGGGCAGTCCAATCGATTCAGGCACTTGCCTCCCAAGGAATTCTAGACCCTGATACTTCCATCAACGCTGATGGATCCCTTATCTTCCGTCCGAAGGATTTGTTACTGCGTCAAGAAGCAAGTGCCTTGCTGGATTTAGCTTTTAACTATTATGCACCGCCTATCAAACGACAGTAAATATTCATCCTAAATTGAATCATAAAAAAAATTGGATGATGTTATCTCATCAGCATCAAGCTAAAATATAACAAGAAATTCAACTTTATAATATCTTTATGGAAACGAAAACGATTCGAAGCATAACCCGATACATTTGAAGTTTTTGCATTTAAAGAAGGAACCTATTAGGAAGTATGATAGGTTCCTTCTTTGTTATATAAATAATTTTAACTTTGATATAAGGGGTTAATAATGCCAATTATCCGAGAAAAATGTCAACTTCCCTATCTTAAAATCATTATAAAATTGTGAAATAAAACCAAATTACGTTTTAATAGGCAGATTGTCTATGCTTCACAGTCGTTTTATACACAATCCCTAGAATATCAAAGATGATCATCTTCTTATACCTATGATATTTACGACTGTTCTTTTTGAGCAGTTAATAAATACGAATTCACTATGCGTATTTTTACATAGTGAATTCTTTTTTTGTTTTGGGGTATTTTTATTTGTTAAGTTGATGGTGATGTGACGCTACCCCTTATTTAGAAAAAGCTGTTCTTTTAAGATCAAATAACTAACGTTCTTAGACTAAAAACACGCGAAATTCTCGTTTTGGGGAATAACCAATTTCTTAGGTTGTTAGGCATGAGTCCCACCCACATTTTAACGAAAATATACGCTAAACAAATTTCAACATAAAATGAGCCGAATTTTCTACTCTAAGAAAAATTCGGCTCTTATTTTTAGACCTGTTGTAAAGGCCGAAGAGATTCTAACTTTGTAGTTTCTTTCATCTTAAATCGGTACTCACCTAAAAATTTGATACGCTCCTATCCTAGTGGTGAGATCTGTTGTAATAGTTCTTCGTTAAACCCATGCGTACTTCTTAACATTTCTACATCTTCGCTTAAATATACGTTGTTCCATATAATGATGGCATGTATGACCCATCCCTGAAAAAATAAAATTTATCACCATAAGTTAGATAATCTTTCCACTTTTTATCGTTGTGGCAATCATTATCCGGCGCTTTAACTCCAACAAATATAATTTATTTATTTTCATTAAAACATGCTACATCAACACGGCTTCCATATGCTATTTTATTTGATTTTTAGTAAAAAAACAGCCTCACTAAGCTTTTAACACTTAATGAGGCCATTCTATTTACAATCTTAATTATGAAACGTCGGCTTATAGAACGAACGATTATCAAGAGCAAAGACACGTTCTGTGTATTCGCCTGGTTTTGTACGTCCTAATGCGCGGTCCATCATGTTCATTTTTGCATCTAAGTTATCGATGTAGTGCAGAATTTCTGCTTCTTTTACTAATGGTGGTTTTGGGCTACCCCATTCTGCTTTTCCGTGGTGAGAAAGGACGATGTGCTGAAGAATTAATACTTCTTCTGCATCGATTTGTAGTTCCTCTGCTGCTTTACCAATTTCGTTCACCATGATAGAGATGTGGCCAAGTAAATTTCCTTCTAACGTATACGTCGTAGAAATCGGGCCAGATAGCTCAAATACTTTACCAAGATCGTGTAAAATAACGCCCGCATAAAGTAAATCTTTATCTAACGATGGGTACAGTGTAGAAATAGCTTTCGCTAAATCTAACATCGATACTACGTGATAAGCTAGTCCAGATACGAACTCGTGATGATTTTTCGTCGCTGCTGGATATTCTAAAAATTCATTTTGATGCTTATTTAACAAATGTCTTGTTAGACGCTGAATGTTCGGGTTTCTCATTTCAAATATGTATTGCGTAATTTTCTCAACCATATCTTCTTTTTTTATTGGAGCTTTTTCTACAAAGTCCGAGATGTCCGTTACTTCATTCTCATTCGCAACTCGAATTTGTTTCACACGTAATTGAATACGTCCTTTGTAGTTTAGAATATCGCCAGCTACTTTAACGATCGTTTCCGCTACATATTGTTTCTCAACTTCTGGTGATACATCCCATAGCTTCGCTTCAATATCTCCACTTGGGTCTTGTAAAATCACTGTTAAAAACGGCTTCCCATTACTTGCAAGACCTTTTGTCGCTGTTTTAATTAACAAGAAAACATCGACTTGTTCTCCAACTTCATATTCTACAATTTTCTTTTTCATTCGAATTCCTCCACCAAATCAATTACTTTTAGTATAGCACACTACAACTCGTTTTCTTTACGCTTACGTGTTAATTTTATAATCTCATTTTCTGTAAAATACGTGAGTAAATGCGCATGACATGTAAAGAAGATAACTTGTCTATCTTTCGCAATTTCCTTTATTAGTTCAATCGTTCGATTCGTCCTTACCACATCAAAATGCACGAAACTATCATCAATAATAAATGGATAATCATGCTCAAACGTTTTCGCTAGCGCAAATCGCAATGATAAATATAACTGCTCCGCTGTCGCTTGGCTTAGTTCATGGCTGTAAAAACGCATACCATCGTTACGTTCGACAATGAACGGTTCCGCCTCTGACGGTGAGAATATTTTACTATATCGTCCGCCCGTTAAATACACGAAATACTCTTCAGATTTTTGTAAAATGCGCGGAAGATGCACTTCATGATAATATTGCTTCGTTTTCGTTAACACCGTCTTTGCGGCCGCATATGCAGCCCACTTCTTCACTTGTTCACGCACTTGTGATTTTTTCATTTCCCACTCATGTAGTAAATCACCATACGTACTGCCTTCTTCTAAATTCGCAATTTCTATTCGATACTTCGCAATACGCTCTGTCAGTTCTTTCTCTTGTGCAAGACAGTTTTGCGCGGCTGTAATTTCTTGCTTTAATTTTTCATCATAACCGTCAGCCTCATAATGCTCAGCTAATGACAAACTCGTTAAGCGCTGTTCTAACAGATCAATTTGAGGTAATAAACGCCCCACTTGCTTATCCGTATCTTCACGTTTCTCTGCCAGTTTACCTGCTTCTAAAAACATCTCTTCATCTGTAGATTCTGCAATATGCCATAACCCATCTCGCTCTACTAGCAGTTGTTTTAATTGCTCTTGCATGAACTCATATTCTTCTTGCCATTCCGCCAGCTTCTCTTTCAGCTGCTTACAAGTTTGGCGCTTTTCTTTCTCATTTTGCATACGACTTTTCGCCTCATGCAAATTACTATACTCTTTACTACCGATAACAGTTTCTAGTTTATGCTCAAAGTGCGAAATCATTTCATACAATGAAGATTTCCGCGCACTTTGCTTCTCTAAATCACGATATAATTGCTGCATTTTTTCAATACGCTCAAACGCCGGCAATATGTGCGCATACGTATAAAATTCAGGGAACATATAGCGCGTTTTATACGCATCTACTTGTTCTCTCATACGGAAAGTTTCCCTCTCCCATTCTTCATACGATGAAACGACTTTATCATAAGCACGTTCCATTTGCTGTAATTTATAAGACTCTCGCTCAAATAACTTTCGAATCTCTTCATCCTTTTCTAACTGATAGCGAACTGACATCGCTTCTTCACTTTGACGCCCGCCAGCACTTTGCTGAAGAGTAAGAAGCTCTTCTTGTAATCCACCTGATGGATCTTTATATAAAACGAGAGCAAGGACAATCCCTACAAAAACAATCACACTAATAAATAACAGCACGCGGTTATCTATAAATAGACTCGTGAATAAAACAAGCGTGTTAATAAGAAGTAACAGAAGACAAATTCTTTGCCACTGTTTTTTCTTTTGCATAGCCGCCCCTGCTTTTTCCTCATACTTGCGCTTCATTCTCTCTGCGCCCATTCCTAAAAATGCCGCATCCTGAAATGATTTTTCTTTCTCAACTAACGTATTTCTTTCTTCATCAGCTAACATTTGCTGACTTATTTGTCTTATGTTTTCTTCTTGCTCTTCTAATTGCTCTTGAGCCGTTTTAAAACGTTCATCTAGTTGTGCTTTTTGTGTTTCTAACTCTCTCGCCTTTTGCACAGTTTGCATAATTAATTCTTTCGTCGCTAAACTTATATCAAATGAAAGAACAGTCTCTTGTTCAAAAGTAGCGCCAATTTGTTGCTGTAGTTCTGCGATTTCTTCTTTTATATTCGCAATACTTCCCGTCATATCACGCATTTCTTGACGTGCATTTTCATAAGACATATGCTGCATGCGTAGTTCTTCTACATAACTTTCTTTTTGTAAAAATGCTTCATCTATTTCTGTGGAATCAATTTCTGATTGCACTGTTTCTATCTTTTTTTGAAGTGAATCTACTTGTACTTGCAGCGGTTCCATCTTTGCCTTTACCGCCTCATAGCGCGCCATCCCGTTTACAGGAAACTGCCCGTTTTCGTTTTCTAACACTTTCTCGTGCGCACTCTTTTCAATAACGAGAGGCTCAAGCGCTGCTAATATTTCATAGTCTTGCTTTCGTTTTTCCGCACTCTCTTTCTCCGCACGAACAGAAGCAAGTTTCTCTTCACTTTCTTTTAACTGCTCGACCTGTTTTTCATACGTGCCAATCTTCCCTTGCCACTCTTTCATCTTTTCCTCAATTTTCTTCATCTCTTGCAGTGACACGTTAATTTCAGGATTACGACCACTCGGCTTAAAACGCTGATTCATTTCTTTTTCTAACTTTTTATCTAACTGCAATAACGCATCACTTCCGACTGCGCTGGCCGAAAATAAATAATTACCGATATCCGCTTCGCCAAGCTGATGAATATTTTGAAGACCATGCATATCAAATGAAAAAACAGAATCAAATAAGCTTTCATTCACACCGCTTAATATATCGTTTAAAATATCTTCGCCGCCAGTTTTCCCGTCTTCAAAATAAACGGTCACCTCGCCTGCTGCCGTCTTTGGCAATCGTTCAATTTTCAAACGGCCGTACTTCTCTGTTTGAACAGTCATCGCTCCGCCGTACTTCCCGCCTTCTTTCGGCTCATAACGGCGCTGTCCTCTCGTCGGAAAACCGAACAAAATACTTTTCATAAACGAGCGAATTGTCGATTTACCCGCTTCATTTTCACCGTATAGCACCGTCAGCAATGAAAGATCCATTTCCACATTTTCTAGTTTCCCATAGCCATAAATATGGAGTTTTTCAATTCTCATTTTTTATCCCTCTCTTGCTGGAATAATTGCTCTAAAATAATATTTTCCGCTTCCTTTTGAATCTCTCTCTTCTCTTCTTCTGTAAAAGATTCAATACTATTACGCGCTACAGGAGATGTCCAAATCGTGCGCAACACTCCGTCCATATTTGTAAAAGCTTCTAACTCTTTTAGCACACTACCGACGAAATGATTTTCTTCTTTCAAACGCTCGATTTCCGCAAAAGAAACCGTCTCATTTTTCCACTTCATCGCATATACAAAGTCTTTCCGCTCTTCTCCCGCTGCTAAAATATGAAAAATCTCTTCTACACGCTTGTCTTCACGTAAATATGGAGAAAGTGGTCCCTGCCCTGTAAATACGACAGTTAAAAGCGTCCCTTCCTCTTCTCTTCGGCATTCATTCATCGCAGTTGACGCGCTCGTCATAAGATCATCAACAGTTTCAAGTCCATCGATACTCACTTCTATCTCATCCCATATAACATCCGCCGTATGGAAAAATGAACAATGCGATCCTTGTTTCGTGAGTTCAATAAGATATGCACCTTTCTCGCCGGTCTCCTTACGATGACGTCCTTGTATATTACCTGGATAAATAATGCATGGCTCTTCTGATAAAATTTCACGTTTATGTATATGGCCGAGAGCCCAATAATCAAACCGCTTTTCTTTCAGCTCACGAATTTGAAACGGTGCATAGCGATTATGCTCTGCATCCCCTTCCACACTCCCGTGAAGCATTCCAATATGAAAAGGCGCATCACTCATTTTCATATACTGTGCTGTCATATTATCCGTTACCGCTTGCTGCAAATAACTAAAACCGTAAATAGAAGCTAACAGCTCACCATTTTTATAAAACGACTTCTCTTCTACATAAGGCTCCGTAAACACATGAACATTTTCCGGAAACTCAATTGCTGCCCAGCTTCCCCCTAAATGATCGTGGTTACCGTGAATAATAAAAACGGGAATATCGTACTGCGAAAGTCTCTTCATTTGCTCGCGCACAAACACTTGCGCTCTCAAACTTCTCGTCTCCGCATCATACAAATCCCCAGCTAGTAATACGAAATCAACGCGCTCTTGAATCGCTTTATCAACAATACGCTCGAACGATTCAAACGTACTTTGCTTCATTCTTTCCCAAACAGACTGTGGTACATTCATTTCCATCCCTTTAAACGGACTATCCAAATGCAAATCAGCCGCATGTATAAACTTCACTTGTTTCACAAATAACGATCCTTTCTATAGTTCAAAAGTTTCATTTTATCAATATTAAAATAGCTAAAAACTAATAATTAGCGGAGTGAAAAGACTTCCCACTAATTAAAGTTTCACTTTATTTTACCACGCAATGTCATATATTTCTTTGCATATTCTATTGATTTATGACAAAATAGTTATAAGATTCTGATTTTAATTATTGGAGGGGATTTTCATGGGAGTATACGTTCTAACAGTCTTTGAAAAAGATGGTTCAAAAGCATTAGATGAATCATTCGAGGCAGCAACTGAAAAAGAAGCGAAAGCAAAAGGTGAATCTATTTTACAAGAAAAAGGATTGTACGAAAAAACACATCGCTGCACATCTTCTGCAGGCAAGCTCGTTTTATTCCAG